>NZ_BCPP01000055.1:0-14767 GCF_016586125.1 Burkholderia sp. E168m23 | reverse complement strand
AACTCGCGACCGACTATTTCGCACTGCGCTCGCTCGACACGCAGAAGCAACTGCTCGACGACTCGGTACGCGCGTACGCCGACGCGCTGACGCTGCTCAAGCAGCAACTCGCGGCCGGTGCGATCGACGCTTCGGCGGTCGCGCAAGCCGAGACCCAGCTCGAATCGACGCGCACGCAGGACACCGACATCGATGCGTCGCGTGCGCAGTTGCAGCACGCGATCGCGACGCTCGTCGGCGAGAGCGCATCGACGTTCGCGCTGCCGCCGCGCGTGCAGGCGTTCCACGTGCCGGCCATTCCGGCCGGCGTGCCGTCGCAACTGCTGGAGCGGCGGCCCGACATCGCGGCGGCCGAGCGTCGCGTGGCGGCCGCGAACGCGCAGATCGGCGAAGCGCGGGCCGCGTTCTTCCCGGATCTCGTGCTGTCGGCGAGCGCCGGCCTCGAAAGTTCGTTCTTCGCGCCGTGGCTCGCCGCGCCGAGCCTGTTCTGGTCGCTCGGCCCGCAACTTGCCGGCACGTTGTTCGACGGCGGCCGCCGCAGCGCGTCGCTGCGCGGCGCGCATGCGCAATACGACGGCGCGGTCGCCGATTACCGGCAAACCGTGCTCGTCGCGTTCCAGCAGGTCGAGGATCAGTTGTCCGCGATCGATGCGCTCGCGTCCGAAGCTGGCAGCCAGCAACGCGCGACCGACGCGGCCGACCTGTCGCTGCGGCTGACGACGAATCGCTTCAACGCGGGCGCCGTCAGCTATCTGGACGTGGTGACCGCGCAGACGATCGCGCTGACGAACCGGCGCACCGCCGATCAGATCGACGCGCGAAGGATCGAGGCCGAAGTCGGGTTGCTGAAGGCGTTGGGTGGTGGCTGGCAGGTGAGCGCGAGCGCCGGGGCAGACGCGGAATCGAACACCGGCAAGAAGGACGCCGCGGCAACCGCGCGGCCCCAACCCGCCGCCGTCACGCAGCCGGCGGCCGGTTGAACGTGAGCACGAACCGCGTGCCGCGCGCGTCGCTTTCGACCTGCGCGGTGCCGCCGTGCAGTTCCATCACCGAGCGCACGATCGCGAGGCCGAGCCCGGCCGTGCCGCCCGGCGCACCGCCGCTGCGCGCGGGATCGCCGCGCACGAAGCGGTCGAAGATCCGCGGCAGCAGCGCGGGATCGATCGGCTCGCCCGGATTCTCGACGACGACGCGTACCGCATCCGGCGTTTCATCGACGGCGAGCGTGATGACACCTCCGGCCGGCGTGTAACGCAGCGCGTTCGCGAGCAGGTTGCCGACGGCGCGACGAAACAGCTCGACGTCGGCGGTCAGTTGCCCGTGCCCGTCGACGCGCAACGTCGAGCCCGCTTCGTCGGCGAGCCCTTCGAAATACTCCGCGATGCGCTCGAGTTCTTCGCGCACGTCGAACCCGCGCTGCCGCGTGACGAAGCTCGGATGCTCGGCGCGCGCGAGAAACAGCACGTTCTCGATCATCCGCGCGAGACGGTCGTATTCCTCGAGATTCGATTCGAGCAGCGTCTGGTACTCGTCGACCGAACGCGGCCGCGCGAGCGCGACTTCGGTGGCGCCACGCATGTTGTTCAGCGGTGTGCGCAAGTCATGCGCGAGATCGGCGCTGAATTGCGACAGATGCGCGAACGCCTGCTGCAGGCGGCCGAGCATCGCGTTCTGCGCATCGACGAGCGCGCGCAGCTCGGGCGGCGCACGCGACGCGTCGAGCCGCGTGTCGAGCTTGTCGACCGTGATCCGGCCGGTGTCGTCGACGATCTCGCGCAGCGGCGCGAGCGCCTTGCGGATCAGCCCGTAGCCGAGCAGCAGCGCGAACAGCGCGCCGAGCCCGCCGGCGAGCTTGAGCCGGTCGCGGTAGCCGTCGAGCAGATCGGCTCGGTCGCGCATGTTGCGCGCGATCGCGATGCGGATCGGCGTGCGGTCGCCGAGCGCGGCCTCGATCACGACGCCGCGCATCGGCGTGCCGCCGTCGGCCGTCCACGTGACGAGCCGGTCGGCCGTGATCCGGTCGTTTGCGGGAACCGGCACCGCGTGCGGCGCGAACAGTTGCGCGTCGGCCAACGGAGCCGACGCGGCCGCCGGCGCATCGTCGAGCACGGCGAGCCGGACGTTGTGGCGCGCAAGCACGTCGCCCCCCGCATCGACGACGGCCATCGACAGCGCCTCGTTGCCCAGCACCTGGCTCGTCAGCCGCTCCGCGTGCGTGCGCACCGCGTCGAGCGACTCGAGTTCGCCCGCGAGCCGGCGCGTGTGGCGCGCGGCCAGCACGATGTCGAGATCGTCCTGCGTGTTCACCTGCCGCTCGAGCCCCGCATACACATACGCACCGACGAGCGCGAACGCGGCCAGCGTGGTCGCGGCGAACGCGAGCGCGAGCGTCGCGGCCAGCGAGCGCGGGCGCGTCATGCGTCATCCTTCGGTTCGAGCACGTAGCCGACGCCGCGCACGGTATGGATCAGCTTGACCGGAAACGCGTCGTCGATCTTCGCGCGCAGGCGCCGGATCGCGACCTCGACGACGTTGGTGTCGCTGTCGAAATTCATGTCCCACACGTATGACGCGATCTGCGTGCGGCTCAGCACCTCGCCCTGCCGGCGCGCGAGCAGTTGCAGCAGCGAGAATTCGCGCGGCGTGAGGTCGATCCGCGTGGCGCCGCGCTTCACGCGGCGGCGCACCACGTCGATTTCCAGATCGCCGACCGCCAGATGTTCGGTCTCGCGCGGCGGCCCGCGACGCGCGAGCGTGCGGATGCGGGCGAGCAGCTCGACGAACGCGAACGGCTTCACGAGGTAGTCGTCGGCGCCGAGTTCGAGGCCGTGCACGCGGTCCTGCACGTCGTCGCGCGCGGTCAGGAACAGCACCGGCGTCGTGTGCGTGTCGCGCAGCCGCTTGAGCACGGCCCAGCCGTCGAGCACGGGCAGCATCACGTCGAGCACGATCACGTCGTAACGCTCTTCCTGCGCGAGCGTCAGCCCTTCGCCGCCGTCCTTCGCGAGATCGACGCTGAAACCCGATTCCTCGAGCCCCTTCTTCAGGTACGCGCCCGTCTTCGGTTCGTCTTCGACTATCAGGATGCGCATGGCCGGCTCCGTCGCATTCGTGGGGACATCCGGCGATGTTACCCGGAAACGGCGACACGGCTTCGCTGCGTGCAAGCGCGAACGGCGTAGATGACAAAACGGTAATCAGACGGTCAGCCTGGCGTGCGATGGCGGAGCCGAGCGGTGGATTCCCGTCCCGTCAGCGCTGATGGGCGTCCGCCCGGCCAGCATCCGGTACGAAAGGTGCGGGTACTGACCGAACTGCTGCTCGAATGCCTGGGGCAGGACGCAAGCGAGACGGGAACGACTGCGGCCTGAGCGATGCATCGGTATCGATCGATTCGCCGAACGCGGCTAGGTCCGCCGACTCACGCATTGCCGCTCGCTTGCGTCGACGCGGTCGACCCAGCCGCGGTAGAACGCTCGGTACTTGAGCACGAGCTTGTCGTACTTGCTGTACGCGCCGCCGCCGTCCGGCTTCATCCCGTTCCAGATCTTGACGTCGTACCCCGCGGCCTGCCGGGTCTGGAGCCCGAACAGCACGTAGTCGGTCGCGCGGCGCAGGAGGCCGCCCACTTTCTTGATCGAGATCAGCATGTGCATGACGTTCCGGCCGTCGCTCACCGGCGTCACGCACTGGAGCAGCTTGTATTTGACGACGCCGTCCAGGGCGACGGTCATCACGCAGCCGCCGGGGTAGCCGTCGAAGTGCAGGTTCATCTGCGACATGTTCAGGCCCAGCGCGCGCGACAGCATGCCGAGGGGTCCGAAGTAACGGTTCACTGTGAAGTCGATCCCGGCGCCGAACCACGCACCCGCCCGCGCCAGCGACTCGACCTCCGGCCACTCGCGCCAATCGTCGCAGAGCTCGAGCTCGAAGGCCGAGATCGGCAGCGCGTGGACAGGGGTCGCGTGCTGCGCGTCGTAGAAATTCTCGACGATCCGCAGGACCGCCGTCGTCGTCTCGAACGCGAAGTGCAGGTGCATGAACTCGCCGTTGTCGACGTCGGCCGCGGCGATGTCGGGCAGCGGGTGCAGCGGCTGCGCGGAGCCGTACCAGACCCACACGTAGCCGTACCGCTCGGCGGTGACCCACGTCGGCTGGCGCGCGCCGCGAGGGACGGGCTCCAGCCGGCACACCGTCTGGTTGTGGCCGGGAATATGCACGCACTGGCCGTGCTCGTCGTACCGCCAGTGGTGAAACGGGCACTGGATGCAACCATCCTTGACCTGCCCGTCAGCCAGGTTCGCGCCAAGGTGCGCGCAATGGCGGTCCATTATCACGGCCCGGTTCGTCGTGCCGCGCCATGCGACGCACGGCCGGCCGAAGAGCGTCAACGCCGTCGGCTTGTCCTTGAGGTCGTCCGAGCGCATCGCGACGTACCAGCTCGCGGCCACCCGCGTGGTCGCGTCGTACACGCTCGCCGGATGTTCGTTGGCACGCACTTGATTCAATTGAACGTCGTCTATCATTTTCATTTCGGGGTCGGTCGACTACTTCAGCGCCAGGCCGATGCGGGTCGTGACGTACGCCCTGAGCAACGCGAACATCGGGTTGTAGTCGAAATACCGCTTCACCTCCGCCGGCGCGCTGGTCTGCGTCCAGTGCAGCAGTTTCATCGCCGGCAGCAGGCTGTACTTCGAGTTGTTGAGCTGCGGTTTGGCCCCGGTGATGCAGTACCCAAAGCCGAACATCGGCTTGGCGAACTCCCGTTCGTCGATGAGCGCGTGAATCCGCGCCGCAGCTTCCCCGGCCGGCTTGCGCCCCGCGCTCACGGCCTCGACCTCGGCCTTGGCGTCGTTGAACAACTGGTAGTACCCCTCCATGTCCGCGCACAGGTACCCGAGGTATGGGGGGTTGTCGTCGAGATGGTCGAGGGCGCGCTCGTCGCGCGACGCGCGGAACCTCGCGTGGGCTTGCACCAGCCGGAACTGCCCGAGGATCGTGCCGACCGCCCACATCCTGTGGAACGCGTCCCACAGCCGGAAGTCCGAGAACGCCGTGTAGCAGCAACTGACGAAGTCGTCGTTGTGGTCCAGCAGCTTCTGCTGCAGACGCTCGATGTACTCGAAGCGCTCGGGCGAGAAGTCATCGTCGCGCAGCGCCTTGATCAGGCGCGCCGCGAGCGCGTGGATGGTCACCGCGGTGTTCTCGAGCCCGCGGGAAAAAAGCGGATCGATGAATCCGTTCGCGTGCAGCATCAGGCAGTAGCGGTCGCCGACGCACGCGCGCGACGAGAACTGCAGGCGGTCGGTCCTGACCCAGTCGCGCACCGGCACGGCGTCCCGGAACTGCGCCGCGATGCTCGGGAACCGCGCGAGGAATGCATCGAATTCCTGCTGCGGGGAAATATCCGGTTTCGGATGCACACGCGGGTCGAGCTGCAAGCCGACGCTCACCAGGTTGTTGGTCGACCGCGGATGGTTGTTGAACGGAATCACCCAGAGCCAGCCGCCCTCGAACATGTGGTGCAGGGTCCCCTCGTGCCAACGCCAGCGCTGCCCCTTGACCTTGAAGATGTCGTCGAACGGCTTGACCCCGAGCATGTGCGTGTAGAGGCTGCGCGAGTGCGTCTTGAAGCGGCACGGCTCTTCGCGCAGCCCGAACTTGGTCGCGAGCGGCGCGCGTGGACCTCCGCAGTCGATCATGTACCGGCCGGTGAACCGTTCACCTTGCGCGGTAGCCACCGCGACGCCGTCCTCGTCGGCGTGGTATTCGGTCACGCTCGTCTTCTGGCGAACCGTGCAGCCGTATTTGATGGCGGCTTGCAACAGGTAGGCGTCGACGTCCTGCCGGTAATAGTGGCTCTCCGGCCCCCACGGCAGCTCGGGAATCACGCACTGCGTGAACTCCTTCGGATCGTGCTCCTCGCCGGGCTTGTGGAACACGAAGCCGAAGTTGCGCTTGATGCCCGTGCTCGACGCGACGTAACGCTGCGTCGCATAGAACGACGTGATGTGGTCGAGCTCCGGAATGCCGTAGCGATCGGCGATGATGCGGTTCATCAGCGACGTCTCGGGAATCGACGATTCGCCGATCGTGAAGCGCGGGTGCGACGACTCCTCGATGATCAGCACGCGAAACCGCTGCTTGGCCAGGATGGCCCCCATCTGCGTGCCCGACATGCCCGAGCCGAGGATGATCACATCGAAGTGGTTGCTGTCGTGTCCGTTCGCGAGGCTCTGCTGAGTCATGGGGGCACACTCTCCTGGTGGGATGGAACACATGGCCGCGCGCGTCAGGCGCCGGGGTCGTCGAGCGCAGCGCGAACGCGCGACCGTGCCGCACGCGTGAGCGTGAGCAGATCGCCGAGCATGCTCGGCGCGTAGCCTCCGCTGCCGATCGACGGGCCGCTGCGCCCGACTTCGTACGCGCGCTCGGCCAATTTGACGTGCGGCGCCCGGAAGCGCAGCAGGATCTCGAATACCCGGTCGACGGCCGCCAATCCGGCCTCGACCGGCTCGCCCCGCGCCCGGGCCGCTTGCGCTTCGCCGAGCACGCGGTCGACGAGCGCCGGCTGCCCGGCGAACCGGGCGTAAATCGCCCTGAACGCTGGCAACACGTAAGGCAGGTACGTCTCCTTGAATTCCCGATAACCCTGGTGGTCCGATTGCGCGCCCCACAGCACGTGCTCCAGCACGAAGAGCGGCATCTCCACGGCACCGGGGCCGAGATAGCTCCGGCCGCCGACTCGAATCGGTTCGTAGAACGGACGGAGTTCGTCGTAGAAGACCTGTAGCGAGATGAAGCGGTACGCATAGACGATCGATTCGACCATTTTCTGCAGATAGGCCGCCAGCGCGTCGCACCCTTGCGCGAACGCGGGCGAGCGCAGCGGCACGTCGGTCAGCTCGATGGTCAACGCGATGGCCGCCTCGAGGGCCGCCATCGAGATGCGCACGCTCTCGAGCAGGTGCGCTTCGTCGCGCAACCCGGTGTAGCTGCGCTGCGCGTCGGCCGCCGCGGGGTTCCAGACCGTTACATGCAGCAGCGTCTCGCGCGGCGGCAGGCCTGTCACGCGCGCCAGGTCGAGCAGCACCGGCTCGAGCCCGGGCACTACGTCCACAGGCTCGTGTCCATGCCGCTTGAGCGACCCGAGGAAGAACCCGATGTCCCGCATCGCGGCTGCCGCCTCGACAAAGCCCCAGCCCGAGTACACATCACGCGCCGGGAGAAACTCGCGCAACAGGCTGACGATGCCGCGCACATCCTTTTTATGGTTGAGGCCCGGCAGTTGCAGGACGAGCGCGCGCGCCTGCAGCGGATCGCAGGCCGCCACGGCAGCGTGCGTGGCCGCGCATGCGCATACGCGGTCCAGGACGGCCTCCACTACAGCGTCTCCGGCGTCGCGAGCGTCGGCCCGGGCTGGCTGCGAGACCGCCCCGCGGCGCGCTCGCGCAGCGAGCGCAGGTAATCATGGTTCGTCGGCAGGCTCGACCGCAGACGCTCGGCCTCGCGCCGGATTCGGGCGAACATCGCCTCGGCCTTGTCGATCGACTCCGGCCGGTGCCGCAACAGCGGCAGCGACTGGTCGGGCAGCAGCCCCAGGCCGGCAAAAATGCAGTAGTAGTTTCCGTTCAACCAGAAGTTCCGGAATTCGTAGTCGAAGGTTTCGTAGTATGTCGAATCGTCGAACGACGTGGTGGTCAGCGGCAGCCCCGCCTTGTAACGTTCGACCTTCTCCTTGATGGCGTCGGAGAGCCGCAGGTCGTGCCGGTTCGCGCGCCAGAACGGGGTGTCGTCGCGCGACGTCGTGAAATAGTGCGCCTGCACGAAATCCCGGCAGTCGTCGAACATGTAGACGATCTCGGCGTTGAAGGCGTCGGCCAACCGCGGGTCGAACGCGGTATCAGGGAAGTGCTTCACGAGCTGGTAAAGCGCCGCGTAGATGAAGTAGATGCCCGTCGATTCCAGCGGCTCCAGAAAGCACGACGACAGCCCGATGGAGACGCAATTATTGACCCACGCGCGCCTGTTGCGTCCGACCCGGAATTTGATCTGGTTGAGCGGCTGCTTGTCCGAGAGCCCCCAGAGGTCGAGGAAGTCGGCGGTAGCCTGGTCGCGCGACGTGAACTTGCTCGAGAACACGTAGCCGCTGCCGAATCGGCCCAGCATCGGAATCTTCCAGGTCCACCCCGAGTTCATCGCGATCGCCGACGTGTACGGCTCGATCCCCACACGCGCGTCGTCGCTGGGCACCGCGCTGGCGACCGCGCTGTCGCACAGCAGGTAGTCGGACATGTCGATGAAGGGCTCCTTCAGGGCCTGGTTGATCAACAACCCCCGCATGCCGGAACAGTCGATGAACAGGTCGGCTTCGAGCGTGCGCCCCTCCTTGGTGGACAGGCTCGAGATGTGGCCGCGGTCGTTCAGGTGGACCTGCTCGACCTCGTCGACCACGCGCTTCACCTCGCGTTCGGTGGCCCAGCGTTTCAGGAAATCGGCCACCAGGTGCGCGTCGAAGTGCCACGCGTGGGACATCTGGCGGGTGCCGTCGAGCGAGCACGGTGCCAGCTTGCCGTCGAGCGCCTCGGTCTGCGGATAACACGCGTATTCCATCGGCTGCTGGAAACCCTGTTCGCGCTTGCGCAGCCAGTAGTGGGTCAGCGGCACGCCGTCGCAGTTCGGCACGTTGCCGAACAAGTGGTAGAAGTGGTCGCTACGCGAACCGTCGGGAGATTTCCTCCAGTTCACGAACCTGATGGCGGACTTGAACGCGCCGTTCACCTGCGGCATCCACTCCCGCTCCGGTATCCCGAGGAAATCGAAGAACACCTTCTGCAAACTCGGAATGGTCGCCTCGCCCACGCCGATCCGGGGGATCGCCGCGGATTCGACGAGCGTGATGTTCGCCTGCTGCTGGAGCGCCCGGACGAGGTACGAGGCGGACATCCAGCCCGCCGTGCCGCCGCCCACGATGACGATATTCTTGATCGGGTGAGTCATGACACGCTTCCCATAGGATTTAAAACCTGAATGGATAGTGCCGCCTTGTCGAGTCGAACCGAAAAATCATCCCGTCACACGTCACGGCGTGGGTAGCTCGTCACGACAAATGACACCTGAAATGCGTAGCGAATTGCAGAAAAATCAAGCAACAATGCGAGTCCCTATTGCGCGCGACGGCACACCGCGAGAGGGACTCCGCCTCGACAGATCGACTTTCTTAGTCGGCGATCACCATTAGTGCATTTATATGATTAGCGAGCTCAATCTTTTACAGGTTTGCCGCATCATGCATTTGGCCCGTTCGACACACCATAGCAGCGTTCACGATGGCACACCGAGAGAAATTTCATATCAATCCCCGGCGATTCAGAGAAATTCCAAATCTCGGCAAACATCGATGAAATATCCCACGCCAAACTATTTACTTTTATCAAACAAAGAAATTCATTTTTTCATTTATAACGCCACCCCCAATAACCTTGTTTTCCAAAAAATAAAATGGCCGATGAAATTTACTTAAAAGAAATAAACGCTCAGCCATTTCCAAAACAAAGACCTCGACCTTTTCGAATTTCGGCGAGTTTGATTTTGACCCAAAAATAATCCGACTCGTCAGCAGAGAAATTCGTCATGATGTATCCCCGCGGACATGAAGGCCATGCGATGAAGACGAGCAAGTTCACGACAGCACGGGTCGCATTTGCACTGAAGCATTTCAACGGCGCGCCGACTCTGGCTGGACGCGAACCGCGACACTGATGAATCGAGGAGGCCGCGTGCCCATCCAGGAAGCCTTGCTGAAAATGTCGATGTACGTATCGCTGGTGCTGATCGTGCCGGGGCCGACCAATACGTTGCTGCTCTCGTCCGGGTTGAAGGTCGGCCTGCGTGGCACCTGGCCGCTGGTCGTCGCCGAGGCGCTCGGCTACGCGATCGCGATTGCCGGATGGGGATTCTTCCTGTCCGCGTTCGCTGCCGGCCGGCCCTGGCTTTATGACGTAGTCAAGCTCGCGAGTTCCGTCTACATCCTTTTCCTCGCGCTCAAGATGTGGACGCACAGCCGCGTGCTGCAGGACGTATCGATCGCGCCGGTGAGCTTTCGCGACGTGTTCGTCGCGACGATGATGAACCCGAAGGCGCTGCTGTTCTCGAGCACGCTGTTTCCACTGGAGGCGTTCAGGTCGGCGCACTATTTCGCGTGGGCGCTCCTCGTATTTCTGGTCGTGCTCGCGCCGATCGGTGTGGGCTGGTCGTCCCTCGGGGGGCTCCTCACTTCGCGACGCGCGTGGGCCGCCCGCACGTCGACGCTGCTGCGCGGCGCCTCGCTCGTGTTGTTGATGTTCTCGGGCACGCTCGTGTACTCGGTCGTAAACCGCTGACCGACGCCCGCGCGGCGCCGCAATCGATTTCCATCCAAGGGAACATCGTGGACATCCAACGGACGAGCGGTGCATTGATGCCATACCTCGACCGCCCCCCGCGGTTCACGTGCCCATATCAATCGTGGCCAACCTCGCGGTCAGGATCGATGGTCGAGCGGGTGTTCCGCCTGCTTGACCAGCGCCTGTAATCCGCTGGCGTCATGCCGATAAGCTGGCCGAACGCGCGCCGAAACGAAGTCTCGTCTCCGTAACCGCATTGCAACGCGACCTGCTTGATACTCGCCCCCGGTGTTTCCAGCAGCACACAAGCCATTTCGATTCTGACGCGCGTAATGAACCCTTTCGGCGATTCGCTGGTCAAGCCCTTCAGTCGACGATGCAGGGTCCGTTCGCTGAGACCCAGTGCGCCGGCCAGCGCTTCCGCGGTCATGCCGGGGCTGGCATGGCGGACGATCTGCTCGGCTTGAAGCAGGAGCGGATCGGTAGCATTCACGTATCCCCGAGGGGCGTATACCAGCTGCGGCAGCGGCGTCGTGTCGGCCACCGAAATATCGGCGGCCAGGCGAGCGACGTCGGCCCCTGCTTCCCGCCTGATGACGTGCAACGCCAGATCGACCCACGACAACGGCCCGCCGGTCGTGACGATGCGATCCTGTTCTTCCACGGCGGTGCCCCACACCGGGCGCGCTTTGGGAAACCTCTGCCTGAACGCATGGTGCAACCACCAGGTCGTCGTGCACCGCCTGCCGTTCAACAGGCCGGCCTCGCCCAACACGAAGGTCCCCGCACAGGCCGCGCCCACCAGCGCGCCGTC
The DNA here is from genome assembly GCF_016586125.1 of Burkholderia sp. E168m23. Classification (NCBI taxonomy): domain Bacteria; kingdom Pseudomonadati; phylum Pseudomonadota; class Betaproteobacteria; order Burkholderiales; family Burkholderiaceae; genus Burkholderia; species Burkholderia sp. E168m23. The sequence goes on along the minus strand of NZ_BCPP01000055.1, from coordinate 3,568 downwards.
ACGATGACGCGCTCGCAGCCACGCGGCTGCCTGCGTGGTCGAGGCGGACACGGGCGGTAGCCGGTCGGGACCGAGCGCCATGCCGGTGACGAGCGCGACATCGCATTGCGTCAGTTCATCGAACGTGGCATCGACCGGAATCAGACGGCCCTGTGGGTCCCGCAACGCCCGCCCGTCGGCGCTCGCGATGACGGTCTCGAAGCCGGACACGACCGGCTGCCCGTGAGCGCCCCCGCCGGGCGGTGCCCGCAATGCCTGGGCGGTCATCCAGAACAGGTCGGCAAGACCCGTAATGGGAGACAGCAGGCTCCCTTCGACTGCAACGATTCCTATCCGCACGCGGTACTCCGTCAATTCGGCCGGGTTGGCGAATTTTGCACGAACAGCAGTTTGCCTGCCAACTGAAGCGTGCCGAGCCGGCCTCTCGGGCGACGACCGCTCTCGAATCCTCGCTGAGCCACCTGGTTGCGCCACTTTGCGTCACAAACGAGGCCAGAGCGAAATTGCGAGAACACGTTTCGCCCCGGAAGATATTTGCGGGCGTGGAGAAGCAGTTTGCGGCCCGATGGATCGAAGCGCAGCTGATTCGGCGCGAACCGACTGGATGCATGCCTCGGCGCGGACGGCGCGCCGCGTCGCTTTAGCGAGTACAAGGAAAATGACTCATCGAGACACCAAGTCGGTGGACTACATCGTTGTCGGCGGCGGATCGACCGGTTGCGTCATCGCCGGACGCCTCAGCGAAGACGAACGCTCGAGCGTCGCCCTTCTCGAGGAAGGGCCGCGAGACCGCAGTCCCTATATTCATATCCCCGGCGCCTACTACAAGACTGCGCAAGGCCCGCTCCTCAAGCGCATCCCGTGGCATCCGGCCCAAGGCCACGCCCGCCCCGCAATGCCGACGATGGTCCAGGCCAGCGTGCTTGGCGGTGGAAGTTCCGTGAACGCGATGATCTACATCCGTGGCGTCCCGTCGGACTACGACCAGTGGCGAGATTCCGGCGCGACCGGCTGGGGCTTCGATGACGTCCTGCCCTACTTCAAACGCTCGGAAGACAACGAGCGCTTCTGCAACGACGTCCACGGCACCGGCGGCCCGCTGCGCGTGTCCGACATCCCGCATATTCATCCGTTGACCAAGGCATGGCTCAAGGCCTGCCAGCAATCCGGCTTGCCGTACAACGAGGATTTCAATAGCGGGCATCCGGCCGGCTGCGGCCTTTATCAGATCACCGCACGCGATGGCCGTCGCAGCAGCGCTGCCGTCGCCTACATTCATCCGGCGCTGAATCGCCCCAACCTGACGGTCCGTACCGGCGTGCGGGTCACGCGAATTCTGATCGAAAAAGGCCGTGCAGTCGGTGTCGAATTCCGGCGAAACGGGCGCATCGAGCAGATGCGGGCGAATCGCGAAGTCATCGTTTCGGCGGGTGCGCTCAGTACCTCGAAGCTGCTGATGCTGTCCGGGATCGGACCGGCCGCGGCGTTGCAAAGGCACGGAATTGCCGTCGAGCAGGACCTCCCGGGCGTGGGCCGGAATCTTCAGGACCACATCGAAATTTCGCTCGTCTACCAGTTGAACGGACCGTATAGCTACGACAAATACAAGAAGCCGCACTGGAAGGCGCTGGCCGGCCTGAACTATCTGTTGTTCAGGAACGGGCCGGCCGCGTCCAACCTGATCGAGGGCGGCGCGTTCTGGTGGGGCGACAAGGAAGCCTTGACGCCCGACATTCAATATTTCCTCGTGGTCGGCGCCGGAATCGAAGAAGGCGTCGACAGCGTGCCGGGAGGCAACGGCTGCACCATCAATCTCGGACAGATCCGCCCTCGCTCGCGCGGCTTCGTCGAGTTGTCGGGACCCAATCCGATGGACGCCCCGCGAGTGTTCCCCGAGTACTTCAGCGATCCGTACGACCTCGAAGCGGTGGTCGACGGTTGCGAAAAGGCGATCGACATCATGGGACAGCCCGCGATCGGCAAGTACATCGCGCAACGGATCGTACCGGGCAAACAGGCAGCCAGTCGCGACGAATTGAGGAAATTTGTCCGGCAGGAGGCGCACGCCGCGCTTCACCCTTGCGGAACTTGCCGCATGGGCATCGATAGCGACTCCGTGGTGGACCCTTCGCTACGCGTACACGGTATCGACGGACTGAGAGTGGCGGACGCGTCGATCATGCCGAACATCATTTCGGGCAATCTCAACGCCGTCTGCATCATGATCGGCGAAAAGGCAGCGGACCTCATCCTGGGCAAGGCGCCGCTGACGCGCATCGGGCAAGCATCCGTTCCGATCGATTCCGAAGCGTCTCGAGTCACTTCGTGATCCTGCGCTCGAGCAGCGCAATCATTCCGTTCTCGACTGGACAATTGAACATGGCCGCACACGGCAAAGCAAATGCCTTGATCTTTCATACCACTGTCTCGAGGTTTTCCAACCTGGTCACCGACCTCGACACGATCGCCGCAATCGGGTTCGACGGCATCGAGCTGGGTGCGGACAAGCTGGAAGCGTACCTCGCGTCGGGCTACGGCGCCGACGACTTGAAAGCGCTGCTCGAAGACGTCTATGTCCCCGGAATGGGATTCCTGACCGATATCGAGCGGCAGGGTCGGCAAACATCGGAGATGTACGCGCGTACCGACGCGTTGTTCGAACTGGCAACGCTGTCCGGCGCGCAAGGCGTGCAGGTACTGACCGGGCCGGTCGACGTTCGGTCGGTCGTCGAATGGACGCAAACCGGGAGGACGGACCGTTACGCCGGCGTACTCGGCCTGCCGCACGCGCGGCAGATCGCGGTCACCGCGAAAAATCTCGCTCGTCTGGCCGACATGGCCGCCGAGCGCGGCCTGGTGCTGTACCTGGAAGCGCTGTCGTGGGCGCCTGTCAGCGGCATCGACAAATCGATCCAGCTGATCGATGCAGCCGGTCGGGACAACGTGAAAATCGTCATCGACTACTGGCACTGCCACACGTCCGGCGTGACACCCGACGACATCGCGAAGCTGGACGCGCGCCTCATTCATGGCGTCCATGTGTGTGATTCGCTCCCTTTCCCCGGCGGGATTCCGGACGAACAGGTGCTCCGCGACGTACCGACCGGAGAAGGTGTCATCGACCTGCAGCAATGGACCGATGCGGTCAAGGCAACCGGCTATCGGGGATGGTGGAGTTGCGAGTTGTTCTGCAGAAAGCAGCAGCAACAGAACGCCGCAACCGTTGCCGCACAGCTCAAGCGCCTGCTGGCGCGCCTCGTCGCGTAACCGCCCCATGTGGCGCCCGTCACGCGCCACTCGCCGTCCGATCGCGAGCCCCGTATCGTCCCGTTTGGTCGGTCCCGCTCGCCCGTCAGTGCCGCGTTCGACTCCGACGTCGATCGCACGCGCCTGCCCCCTCATCGACGGTGCCCCGGGTGGCGAACTTTGCATGAACAATGTCCGGTCTGCCCTCTGCAATTGTCGACAAGAGCCGTATAAATTTGGCCCATGTCTGCAATTATCGGAGCGCCTCCCTCATGCCATTCCCGCCTCGTCCGGGCCGTCCGCATTTCTTTCCGACGCGACA
>NZ_BCPP01000054.1:0-15093 GCF_016586125.1 Burkholderia sp. E168m23 | reverse complement strand
TATGCGGCGCTGCGCAAGCGCGCGATGGATCAGGGCCTGCGCATCGTCGACGTCGCGCGACAATTGCTCGACGCGTCACCCCAGCCATGAGTGCCATGCATACCTCTCCTCCCGCCGCGCCGGAACGCGCGCATCTTCGCCTCGGGTTCGTCGCGCTCAGCGACGCGGCCCCGCTGATCGTCGCGCAGCGCCTGAACCTCGGCGCGCGTCATGGCCTCACGCTCGAATTGAGTCGCCAGCCGTCGTGGGCGGCCGTGCGCGACAAGCTGCTCAGCGGCGAGCTCGATGCCGCGCACGCGCTGTACGGGCTCGTCTGCGGGCTGCAGCTCGGCATCGGCGGCCCGCAGGCCGACATGGCCGCGCTGATGGTGCTGAACCGTAACGGCCAGGCGATCACGCTGTCGCGCGGCCTCGCCGACGCGTACCGCGAAACCGCCAACGTGCGCGCCGCGTTCGCGACGCTCGGCCGCAAGCCGCTGCTCGCGCAGACCTTTCCGACCGGCACGCACGCGATGTGGCTGAACGCGTGGCTCGCGTCGCACGACGTCGATCCGCTGCGCGACGTGCGCAGCGTCGTGATCCCGCCGCCCGAAATGGTCGCCGCGCTCGCGGGCGGCGAGCTCGACGGCTTCTGCGCGGGCGAGCCGTGGCACGCGGTGGCCGAAGCGTGCGGCGCCGGCCGCACCGTCGCCGTCACGAGCGAGGTCTGGCCCGATCATCCGGAGAAGGTGCTCGCGACGCGGCGCGATTTCGTCGCGCTGTATCCGGCCACCGCGCGTGCGCTGGTCCGCACGCTCGTCGATGCGTGCGCGTGGCTCGACAGCCCCGCGCACCGTCGCGAGGCGGCCGACTGGCTCGCGTCGCCCGACGCGCTCGGCGTGCCGGCCCGGCTGATCGCGCCGCGCCTGCTCGGCGACTACGGCGCGGGGCCGTTCGCCACGCCGCCGCTGCCGATCCGCTTTCACGACGGCGGCGCGGTGAACCGGCCCGATCCGCGCGAGGGCCTGTGGTTCCTGTCGCAATACCGGCGCTGGGGCATGCTCGACGGCTCGCACGACGACGCGGGCATCGCCGCGGCGATCGCGCAGACCGCGTTGTATGATGCTGCGGTCGCCGAAGGCGGCGCAGCGGGCCCGTCGCAGGCGTAGGGCGTAGCCGTAGGCGCACCGCGCAGTGCAGCCGGTGCGCGTCGGGGTCACGCCGAGCCGGCGGCCTTGCCGCTGCCCGCCTGTGCCGCCCATGCCGCTCGCACGGCACCGCCTTGCCACTCCGTCCCCGCTCCGAATCGATGCCGAAACGAACGCGCGCGCCGCTCGACGTGCTGCTCACCGAAATCCGCGCGTGCCGTGCATGCGAAGCAGACCTGCCGCTCGGCCCGCGCCCGGTCGTGCGCGCGCATCGCGACGCACGCATCCTGATCGTCGGGCAAGCGCCGGGCGCACGCGTCCATGCCAGCGGCATCCCGTGGGACGACGCGAGCGGCAAGCGGCTGCGCGGCTGGCTCGGCGTCGACGCCGACACCTTCTACGACGAGACGCGCTTCGCGATCGTGCCGATGGGCTTCTGCTACCCGGGCCGCGGCGCGAGCGGCGACAACCCGCCGCGCCCCGAATGCGCGCCACTGTGGATGGACCGGCTGCTGGCCGAACTGCCGTCGGTCCGGCTCACGCTGCTGATCGGCCAGTACGCGCAGCGGCATTTCCTGCGCGGCGCGCGCAAGGCGACGCTGACCGACACCGTGCAGGCTTGGCGCGACTACGGCCCCGCGATCCTGCCGCTGCCGCATCCGTCGCCGCGCAACCAGGCATGGTTCAAGCACCATCCGTGGTTCGACGCCGAGGTCGTGCCCGAGCTGCGGCGCCGGATCGCATCGCTCGCGGCAGGCTGACCGGGGACGCGGGGCCGCGCCCGTCCCCGTCGCGCCCGGTTCGCTGTACCATCGCGGCTCAACCGCGTCACGAACAACACGATCCTTCATGCCCTCCACCGCCCCGCCGCGCCTGTACGGGATGCCCGAACGCAGCGACCGGCTCGACTTCTACATCCGCGACCAGGCGTCGCGCCAGGCAATCACCGAGCCGCACCGGCACGCGTATTTCCAGATCCAGTTCAACCTCGGCGGCGACACCGAGCAGCGCATCGGCGGCGTCACGCGGCCGTTTCCGCGCGGCGCGCTCGCGTTCGTGCTGCCGCACCGCGAGCACCTGATTCCGCATCCGGAAGGCGCACACTTCATCGTGATCAACTTCAGCCAGGCGTTCCTGCGCGCCGATCTCGACGTCGATCCACTCGATCTCGAGGACGTGCCCGCACACCGTTTCCCCGAGCTGACGCCGTTCCGCTTCCAGGAGCACCTCGATTTCATCCTGACCGGCGATACGTACGACGAAGCGCGCCGCCTCGCGCTGTGCATGCTCGACGTCGATCGCGTGCGCACGTTCGGCTCGACCACGCTGCTGCGCGGCTACCTGCTGCAGTTGATCGGGCTCGTCTGCACGCAGTACGCGGGCGCGCTCGACAAGCTCGCGCAGCGCGGCGCCCAGCGTGCCGGCCGGCGCGACGCGCTGGCCCGCGTGCTGCGCCACGTGCGGGCGAACCTGACCCGCGAGGACCTGACGCTCGCCGCGACCGCCGAAGCCGCGTTTCTGTCGCCGAACTACCTTGCGCACCTGGTGCGCAAGGAAACCGGCAGCACCTTCACCGATCTCGTCACCGAGCGGCGGATCGCGCTCGCGCAGTCGCTGCTGGCCCACACCAGCCGGCGCATCGCGGACATCGCCCGCTCGGTCGGCTTCCGCGACGAAGGGTATTTCGCGCGGCGCTTCCGCGCGCGGGTCGGCGTGTCGCCGAAGGCGTACCGCGACGCGAACGCCGCATTGCCCGCCGCCGACGACACGCAAGCGGCCGCCGACGCGTAGTTTTGTCCCGGTAAAACGCAGTTGCGTCGCATCCCGGCGCACGCGCGTCGGGTATCGTTGCACGCATGCCGGCCGGTGCGCCGGCCATCCGTCTTCCTACCGAACGAGGCCCATCCGATGTCCGCCTATGTCATCGACGCCGCCGAGCGTCCTTCCGTCGAAGTCGAACAGTCGTCCGCGCGCTTTCCGGTGCGCCGCGTATTCTGCGTCGGCCGCAACTACGCCGACCACGCCCGCGAAATGGGCGCCGACCCCGACCGCGAACCGCCGTTCTTCTTCACGAAGCCGGCCGACGCGATCGTCCCGGCCAGCGGCACGGTCGCCTATCCGCCGCTGACGAACGATCTCCATCATGAAATCGAGCTGGTCGTCGCGATCGGCAAGGACGGCCGGTCGATCGACCCGGCCGACGCGCTGTCGCACGTGTGGGGCTACGGCGTCGGCGTCGACCTCACGCGCCGCGACCTGCAAGCCGAAGCGAAGAAGCTGAGCCGGCCGTGGGACTGGGCGAAGGGTTTCGACGCGTCGGGCCCCGTGACCGCGCTGCGCCCCGCGACGGCCACCGGCCATCCGGCCGCCGGCCGCATCTGGCTCGCGGTCAACGGCGACACGCGCCAGCAAGGCGACCTCGCCGACATGATCTGGCCCGTGCCCGACGTCATCGCGTACGTGTCGCGCTCGGTCGAGCTGAAGGCCGGCGACCTGATCTTCACCGGCACGCCGGCCGGCGTCGGCGCGCTGCAGCCGGGCGACCGCGTGACGGGCGGCGTCGACGGCGTCGCGACGTTCGAATTCGTGGTCGGCGCGAAGCCGTAACATGCCATGCAGGGCGGCCGCGTGCCCGGGCCGCCCAGGCGATACCGCGTTGCCGGTCAGTCGTAGCGGCGCAGGAAGGCCTCGGCGACGGCTGGCGGATTCAGCGCTTTCGCCGACGCGTTTTCCAGCGCCTCAGCCGCGTCGTCGTCGCTGATCGACACGAACAGCGTGATGGCCGCCCGGTCGTCGCCCGTGCCGAACACGCCGTCGCGATCGAGCAGCCGCAACGCCTCGATCATGTCGGTATGCAGTTGCCGGGAAAATTCCGCGAATCGCGACCGGACGAACTGCGGGCTCAGCACCTCGTCGGCCAGCCGGCCGCAGATCGCGTTGAACGGCGAGGCCTCGGCCGCCGCGTACGCCCACTCGGCCACGCCCCACACGAACCACGGATCGTCGTCCGCCACCGCCTGTTGCGCGCGGACCCGGCGCAGCCCTTCGACCGAATTGGCGGCCGGCACCACCGTCATCGCGCCGCTGTCGGTGTACAACGCGAACGCATAGAAATGTTCGTCCGGGTGCAGCGCCCGCAGCGCCCTGAAGGTCGCCCTCGCGGCATCGGCAATATCCCGCTGGAAATCAGAAAAGTCGCTCATCGCATCCTCGTCCAGTCGCCCTGCGCGCTCGTCGGGGCACGCGGCGCGCGAATCGTGCGTCGTGTCCCGGCATGCGGCGGATTGTCCGTCATTCCGCCGCGCGCCGGTACCGGGGCGCACCCGCGCTCACCGTCCGGCGTCCCGGCCGTCGAACGCCCGCACGCACCCGGCGGCCGCCAGTGCGATCGCCGCCGACAGCAGCATCATCGCGAGCGGCAGGTAGCCTGCGTTGCGCGGGGTCAGCAGCGCGCCCGTCAGCGACGACAGCGCGGCGCCGCCGCCGATCGTCATCGCGCCGGCCAGCCCCGATGCGCTGCCAGCCAGTTCCGGGCGTACGGACACCGCGCCCGCATGGGCGCCGGGATTGCTCAGCCCGTTGCCGATGCCGACCAGCACGCACGGCCCGAACCACGCGAGCGCATGGGTCACGCCGCCGAACAGCAGCGCAAGCCCGATCAATGGCCCCGCACACGCGACGAGCCGCCCGCACAGGATCGTCGTGGCCAGCGCATGGCGGCGCGCGACCCGCGCGGCCAGAAAGCTGCCGCAGACGAAACCGGCCGTGATCGTCCCCATGTAGAAGCCGATCTCCGCGGGCGGGATGCCGAACAGCGTTGTCGCGGCGAGCGGCGCACCGGCCAGGAACGCATAGAACGCGCCCGTCGAGAACGCCATGCACAGCGCATAGGCCCAGAAACGGCGCGCACGCAGCAGCGCCGGATACGCGCGAAGCTGCTGCCCGAAGCTCGACGGCCGGCGCGTATGGGTTTCGGCGAGATCGCGCACGCACCAGGCAAACAGCGCGGTGCCGACTACGGCCAGCAGCCAGAAGCTCGCGCGCCAGCCGACCGTCTGGTCGAGCGCACCGCCGAGTGTCGGGCCGAGCATCGGCGCGAACGCGGCCGCCATCGCCGCGTAGCCGATCCGGCTCGCCGCGCGCGCGCCGCCGTCGGTATCGCGGATCGCCGCCATCGACACCGGATAGACCGACGTGATCGCCGCCTGCATCAGCCGGCAGCCGAGAAACACGTGGATATCGGTCGCCATCGCACAACCGAGCGAACCGAGCGCGAACAGCGCGACGCTCGTCAGCACGATCGGCCGCCGCCCGAACCGGTCGGACAGCGGCCCCGTCACGCATTCGAGCGACGCGGCCACCGCCGCATAGCCGCCGAGCGACAGCGCGACGAGCGCATAGTCGGTATGCAGGTCGCGCACGATCGCCGGCAGCGACGGCAGGAACAGGCTCAACGGCAGCACCGACAACGCGCACAGCACGATCAGCGTGGCGTGCCGGGGCGACGCCGGGTCGGAAGTAGTCGACAGGTTCGATCGCAAGCGGATGCCCTCCCGCGCACGGGCCTCTCGGCCGTGCGCAACAAAAAAAAGCCCCCGAACGAGTCGGGGGCGCATGGGTGCCGGCGCGGTGCCGCTACCGGACCCTGCGCCTGTGGACGACTACGATGAAGCAAGTGGTTTTCATGTCGAATGGCTCTGCCGAATGGCTCCTGAATACGTGGCGGACCGCTCGCGGTACCCGACGATGTTAGGCGGACGACAGCCGCCGCGTCAACGCGCTACCGCGTGCGCACCGACACGAACTTCCGCGCGTTGTTGCGCTGGATCAGCACGGCGATCACGTTGCCGCCGCTCGCTTCGAGCATCGGCACGTCGTCCGGCGTCTCGAGCAGCGTGTCGTTGAGTTCCAGCACGACGTCGCCCGGCTGGATGCCGGCGCGCGCGGCGGGGCCATGTACCGCGTCCACCATCATCCCGACCGCGAGCCCCGTCGAGCGGCGCTCGTTGTCGCTCAGCGCGTGCATCGTCAGGCCGAGGCGATCGCCGCGGTCACCGCCACCTGTGTCGCCGGGCTCTCCGGCGGCCGGCCCCGGCCGTCCAGCGGCCTTCGGCGCGGCCATGCCGACCGTCGCGGGCGCGCCGCCGCCCGCGTCGTCGGCGCCGGTGATCGTCAGCGTTACCGGCGCACGGTTGCGGATCACGCGCAGCGGCGCCTTGCTGCCGGGCGGCAGCGCGGCGGCAAGGTCGTTCAGTTCGGCCGAACGGCCGATCGCCTTGCCGCCCATCTTCACGATCACGTCGCCGGGCTTCAGGCCGGCCGCGGCGGCCGGCGAGCCGGGCGCGACGCCGTTGACGAGCGCGCCTGCCGGACGCGGCAGCCCGAACGCCGCGGCCAGACCGACGCCTACGTCCTGCACGTCGACGCCGAACGCATTGCCCGACGGCGCGTCCGGCGCGGGCGCCTGAGCCTGCTGCGCCTGCATCTGCGCCTGCTGTTGCGCGCGCAACTGGGCACGCACCTTGGCCGCGAATGCGATCGGGATGGCGAACGTCGTGCTCGCGTAGCGGTCGGCGCCCGGATAGACCTGCACCGCGATGCCGATCACGTCGCCCGCGCGATTGAACACGGGGCCGCCGGAGTTGTCCGGGTTCGGTGCGATGTCGGTCTCGAAGAACGGGAATGCGCTGCCGTCCGGCAACCGGCGCGACGTCGCGCTGACGATGCCGGCCGTGACCGTGTTGCCCGATCCGTCCGGCGCGCCGATCGTCATCACCGGTTCGCCCGCGCGGACTTTCGACGAATCGCCGATGCGCACGAACGGCAGCTTCGTCGCGTCGACGCGCAGCACGGCGACATCGCTTTGCGGATCGACGGCCAGCACCGTCGCCTTGAATTCGCGGCGGTCGGTGAGCCGCACCGTCACGTCGGTCGCCTCGTCGACCACATGGGCGGACGTGAGGATCAGGCCATCGGCGCTGACGATGAAGCCCGAACCGCTGCCGGACACCGCACGCGGCGCCGCCGTATCGGGCGCCGGCGCCTGCGGCCCCTGCGCGGGCACCGGCGCGCCGTGCCGGAAGAACGCGGCGAGCGGATCGTCGGGATCGAGCGCGGCAAAGGCCGGCCCGCCGGTTTGCGGATCGGGCGTGGCGGCCAGGATGGTCACGACCGCCGGGCCGTAGCGTTCGACGATCGCCGGGAAGTCGACCGGCATCGCGTAAGGCGCGGCGGGTGGCCGCGCCTTCATCGCCGGCGGTGCAGCGTGCGGCGCGAGGGTGCCGGCGACGGCGGCGGGCAGCGGCAAACATCCGGCAAACACGCCCCCGATCAACGCGGTGCGAAGCACGGCGCGAGCAAGCGTCTGGCAAACCACGGTGCCACCTCCCCCGGCAGCCGCGACGCCACCCTGCGCGAGACGCGCAGGCGCCCGACAAGCACCGGTACACCCCACCATTTATAGCCCACGCGCAGGTTGGAACATACGAATCGAAACCCGTATGCCGGGACGCGTCGTGACGGCGGAACCGCGAGGGCATTCGTTTCGAACAAAGTGCGCGGTTCGTCAATCCGAATATCCACCACGCATCGGTGCGCGCGTCACCGGCATCGTTGCGATCTGCGATCGCGGCCGATCATTGGCCTGTCGCGCATTACCGACCGCGAAACCATCCCGTCACGCATCCCCCGCGCCCACCCGCTCCGCGATCGCCGACACCATCCGCAACATCGGCTCGAACGCATCGGCCGACGTATTGCCGAAACCAAGCACGAGCCCGTTGCCGGCCCGCGCCGCATCGATCGCGAAACCCGACAGCGGAAACGGCCCGATGCCATGCGCGCGCGCCGCTTCGACGATCGCGCGATCGCGATACCGCGCCGGCAACCGCAGCGCGAGATGCAGCCCGCACGGGCCGCCCTCGACCTGGTGCGGCACGCTCAGGCTGCGCTCGAGCGCGGCGAGCAGCAACCGCCGCCGGTCGCGATACAGCCGGCGCATCCGCCCGAGATGCCGGCCGTACTCGCCCGTCTCGATGAAGTCGGCGAGCGCGAGCTGCACGTGGCGCGTCCCGCCGCGCAGCATCTCCGGTAGCGCCGGCCGCACGGCAGCCAGCAACGCGTCGGGCAGCACGAGAAAACCGATCCGCAGCGCCGGAAACATCGTCTTGCTGAACGAGCCGAGATAGACGACCGGCGAATCGGGCGCCAGCCCGTGCATCGCGCCGATCGGCTCGCCGGTGTGACGGAATTCGCTGTCGTAGTCGTCCTCGATGATCCACGCGCGATGGCGGCGCGCCGCGTCGATCAGCGCGAGCCGACGCGAGATCGACAGCACGGCGCCGGTCGGGAACTGGTTCGACGGCGTCGTGTAGACGAGGCGCGGCGTCCGCTCGCGCCAGTCGTCCGGTTCCGCGCGCAGCCCTTCGACGTCGACCGGCATCGGCACGACGTCGAGGTCGGCCGCCTGCATCGCGGTGCGCGCGCCGCGATAGCCGGGCTCCTCGACCCACACCGTATCGCCCGGATTCGTCAGCAGTTGCGCGCACAGTGCGATCGCCCCTTGTGCGCCTTCGGTGATCACGATCTGCTCGGGATCGCAGCGCACGCCGCGCGTGACGGCCAGGTGGCGCGCGATCGATTCGCGCAACGCGCGCTCGCCGAGCGGATCGCCGTACGCCAGCAGCTCGCGGCCGGCGCGACGCAACGCGCGGTCGATCGCATGCCGCCACGCATCCACCGGGAAATGCGACAGCGCCGGCACGCCCGGACGAAAGCCCTCCGATTCGCCGGTGCCGACGAGGCTCGGGCGAATCCGGCCGAGCCGCTGCGCGACGGCCGGCGGCGCGGCACGCCGGCGCGGCGGCGTGGGCCGCGACAGCCCGACGACCCGCGTGCCGCGACGATCCGATTGCAGGAAGCCTTCGGCGACGAGCTGCTCGTACACGGCGGCCGTCGTATTGCGCGACACGCCGAGCGTTTCGGCCAGCGCGCGCGTGCCGGGCAGCCGCGTGCCGGCCGGCATCGCGCCGCCGAGAATCGCGTCGCGCACACGGCGCAGCAACTGGCGCTGGAGCGACGGTGCGCCGGGCGTGCGCGCCAGCGGCGCATCGAGCGGCAGCAACGGTGCGTCGCCGGCAGGAAAGGCAGTCGTCATCGGAACATCGCAGCGTGAAAAGATCGGAACGTGACGCCCGGGCGAGCGTCGCACGGTGACCGGCGCGCGGCTGGCGGCCCGAGATCGTGGCACCATAAATTTACCGCTCGCTGGCGCTTCTCATGGTACCTCGGCGGGACTACGATCGTCTGCATGCCGGCATGTCGCCGGCCGCCAACCGAAGCGAGATCGACCTTGCCCACGCTCACCAACGCTTTCCAGCAGCCCATCGGCCACCCCGTTCCCGACTGGTCCGCGCGTCCGCGCCCGGAGCGCATCGTGCTCGAAGGCCGCTACTGCCGGCTCGAGCCGCTCGACGCCGAACGCCACGCCGCCGATCTGTATGCCGCCTACGCACAGGCGCCCGACGGCAGCGACTGGACCTATCTCGCACACGGCCCGTACGCCGACGAATCCGGCTACCGCGACTACGCGCGCGGCGCGCAGGCGAGCACCGATCCGCTGCACTACACGGTGATCGACCGCGCCACGGGCCGCGCGGTCGGCACGCTCGCGCTGATGCGCATCGATCCGGCCAACGGCGTGATCGAGGTCGGCTCGGTCACGTTCTCGCCGCTGCTCAAGCGCACGCCGGTGTCGACCGAAGCGCAGTTCCTGCTGATGAAGTACGCGTTCGACACGCTCGGCTACCGGCGCTACGAATGGAAGTGCGACGACCTGAACGCGCCGTCGCGCAAGGCGGCTGCCCGCCTCGGCTTCCGCTACGAAGGCACGTTCCGGCAGGCGATCATCTACCGCGGCCGCAATCGCGACACCGCGTGGTTCTCGATCGTCGACGGCGAATGGCCGGATGTGCGTGCCGCGTTCGAAGCATGGCTCGCACCGGAGAACTTCGACGCGCAAGGCAACCAACGCCAGTCGCTCGCCGCGATCCGCCACGCGCAGGCCAGCGCGCGCGATGCCGCCGGCCGCGCGAACGACGCCACGCGCGTCACGGTGCGCCCGCTGGTCGCCGCCGACGAAGCCGCGTGGCGTCCGCTGTGGCAGGGTTACCAGAAGTTCTATGACACCGCGCTGAGCGACGCGGTGTTCGCGACGACCTGGGCGCGCCTGATGGACCCGGCCGAGCCGATGTTCGTGCTCGGCGCGTTCGACGCGTCGGGCGCACTGGTCGGGATCGTCCATGCGATCTACCACCGTTCGTGCTGGACCGAAGGGCCGTACTGCTACTTGCAGGATCTGTACACGGCGCCCGACGCGCGCGGGCAAGGCGCGGGCGGCGCACTGATCGAGGCCGTGTACGAACGGGCGCGCGAAGCCGGCGCGAGCCGCGTGTACTGGCTCACGCACGAGACCAACACGACCGCGCGGGCGCTGTACGACAAGCTCGCGAACAATGCCGGTTTCATCCAGTACCGGCACGATCTGAAGAAGTAACGTCGCGCCGCCGCCAGCCGACGTTCAGCCACGAACATCGGCCGGATGGCGTGCGTCGCCGTCCTCCGGCGTGGCGTCGCACGCCGCACCGTCCATCCCCGGCAGCGCTGCCGGGCGGATCATCTCGTCGCCATTGGCCGGCACGGGCCGCCGCACCGGCCGGAACACCGGCTCGCCCGGCTCGATCGGCTGCCCGGAAAGCGCGCAGCGGCCGGGCTGCAACGCGACGCGCAGCCGCCAGCGCTGCTCGCCGTAATGACACCGGCCGCTCTCGACCCAGCGCACCAGCAGTGCGTCGTCGCCCGCCTCCAGCACCGTGACGAACAGTTGCGGACGCAACGGCGATGCCGCGGCCGTCGCGTGCTCCGGAATCGGCGCACGGCCGATCGTCACGAGCGGATGCGCGACCACGCCGCCGCGCGACGGCATCGCGTCGTCTTCGTCGAACGCGGACGCGTCGCACGACAGGTCTTCTTCGCAGATCGGGCTTTCCATGGTGTTGAGCATGCTTGACGAATTTCCGTGCAGGTTGAACGACGCCGGCGCGTTCAGCGCCGGCCCATCGGTTCGCGCAGCAGGGACAGGCCGATCGCCGCGCCGACGGCGGCGGCCGCGAGCATCAGCCCGATGCCGCCCGACCAGCCGAATGCACCGACGATCACGCCGATCGTCAGCGGCCCGATCACCTGGCCGAGATAGTTGCCCTGCACGACCCAGCCGATGCTGAGCGGCGCCAGCGACGGCGACGGGGCGGAGCCCGGCGCGCACGCGAGAATGGTCGCGGGCAGCATCCCGGCCATCGCCGAAAACGCGAACCCGAGCGCGACCGCGAGCGGCGCGGGTGTCGCGGCGCTGAAGAGGCCCGCGCCCGCCGCGCCGATCGCGACCGACGTCGCCGCCATCACGATCCCCGGTCGCGCCCCGCGCGACAGCAGCCAGCCGGCCGTCAGGTTGCCGATCACGCACGCGGCGACGATCGCCGCGCTGATCAGCCCCGCCGCGCCGACCGCGACGCTGAGGCGCTGCATCAGGAACACCGGCAGGAACGTCATCACCGCGAAGAACTGCACGTTGTAGGTCGCGAAGCCCAGTGCGAGGAGCGTGGTCGAGCGCGACGCGAGCACGGCGCGCAGCGCGGGGCCGATGCGCGTCGTCGCCTGCCGCGACGGCGCGTCGGCCGACGTCGTGACCGGCACCGCGGCCGCCGCGACGAGCGTCAGCGCCGCGGCCGCGAGCCAGCCGTTGCGCCAGCCGCCGAGCAGCGGCCCGACCAGCATCGACAGCGCCATGCCGGCCGGCATGAAGGTGCTCCACAGGCCGAACGCGAAATTGCGCCGTTCGGGCGGCGTCACGCGGTTCAGCACGGCCGGCGCAGCGACCACCACGATCACGAACCCGAGGCCTTCCGCGAAGCGCGTGGCCAGCAACAGCGCGAAGCTGCCGGCCCAGGCGCCGGCCACGCTCGACAGGCCGAGGATGACGAGGCCCGTCACCAGCAGCCGCCGGTCGCCCCAGCGCCGCACCAGCAGGCCGGCGGCGATCCCGCCGAACACGCCGACGAACGGAAACACCGACATGATCCCGCTCAGCGACGCGAACGAGCCGCCGAACTCGTGCTGGAGCGACGGCAAGCCGATCGTCGCCTTGCCGACGTGCAGCGCCGACACTATGCTCGCCAGCACGACGTTCGCGACGGCGGCCCGGTAGCTGCGCGCCGGCAGCGTGGCGGCATCGGCCGCGACAGGCGATTCGGTCATCTTCACCTCCGTTGAAGCGGCGGCGTGCAACGGGATGTCTCACGCGGCCGCAATCGGACTGGCGCACATGATACAAATTGAAGTTAACTTCAAGTAAAGGGGCAGCGCGCGCAACGATCCGTTTCGGCGACGGTGACAATGGCCGTCGCGACACGCGACGGCATCCTGGTCTAAGCTGTCCGCTTCGTCCGACAACGCCGCGCCCCTCCTTATGTCGACCGCCTCCCCTGCACCGGCCACGCTGTTCCCGCTCGACGAAGCCTGGACGGATTTCCCCCGCCGCAAGGCGGCCGTGCGCACCTTCATCGCCGGATACTGCGCCGCGCGCGACCGGCGCGACGCGCCGCTGCACGACGGCCCGGACGGCCATGTCGTACAGTTCGACGGCGCGATGGGCCGGCCTTTCGAGCATTTCACGATCGAGGGGGCGCCCGTGTCCGCCGCCGGCCCGTTTGCGGTTGGCGCTTGGATCACGCGCTACGGCGCGGCGCCGCTGCCGCCCGCGCTGCACGGCCGGACGCGCCGGCTGACCGACGAGCATTTCATGGCCGCGGATATCGACGGGCTGTCCGGTGACGACGCGCTCGCGCTCTCGCTGGCCTGCGACACGCCTGACGCGATCGACGCGTTCAACGCCAGCGGCGCCTTCCCGCCGTTCCAGCGGAATCCGGCCGCGTTCCTGTTCGCGCACCGGCTCGACGGGCAGATCGCGGCCACCGCGCGCTACGGCTTCGCGTCGCCGCGCGATATCGTCGTCGACCGCGTCGGAACGGCGGATGCCTACCGGCGTCGCGGCCTTGCGACGCAACTGCTCGCCGCGATCGTCGCGCACGCGCGGCACCGCGGCGCGCGCCGCGTATGGCTCATCTCGACCGAAGCCGGCCAGCCGCTGTACCGTGCCGCCGGATTCACATCGCTCGCCGCGGTTGCCGTGGACGAAGTGCTCGCCTGAACGCGGATCGAGCAACGCCCCCCGTTGCGGTTCGTCTCGCGATTCGTCTCATTGCGCTGAGACGAACGTCCCGGCGTCTCACTCGCCTCGCTGTTTCGCTGTCGCAGCAAATTCGGCGCCCCATTCGTTCCGAACCCCCTCCGGTCGGCAGAAAGTGACATGGTGCAACGCACGCCACGCGCACCGTCGACCGCCACGCACCACCGCACTTCGCGCTGGCCCCGTTCCTGCATACCGTCGATCGCGCAATCGCGCGACGGGCGCACCGGCAGCATTGCCGCGCGCCCGACGACAACCTGACGGAGACAGCAACGTGAGTACACCGGCACCGAACATCGCATCCAGCATGAAGGCCGCCGTCTGGCATGGCCGCCACGACATCCGCGTCGAAGAGGTTCCCGTTCCGGAGCGCCCGCCCGCCGGCTGGGTCACGATCCGCGTGCACTGGTGCGGCATCTGCGGCTCCGACCTGCACGAATACGTCGCCGGGCCGGTGTTCATCCCGGTCGACGCGCCGCATCCGCTGACCGGCCTGAAGGGCCAGTGCATCCTCGGCCACGAGTTCAGCGGCGAGATCGCCGAGCTCGGCGCGGGCGTGTCGGGTTACGCGGTCGGCGACCGCGTGACGGCCGACGCGTGCCAGCATTGCGGCACCTGCTGGTATTGCCGGCACGGGCTGTACAACATCTGCGAGAACCTCGCGTTCACCGGGCTGATGAACAACGGTGCGTTTGCCGAATACGTGAACGTGCCGGCCGAACTGCTGTACAAGCTGCCGGACAATTTCCCGACCGAGGCCGGCGCGCTGATCGAACCGCTCGCGGTCGGGCTGCACGCGGTGAAGAAGGCCGGCAACATCGTCGGGCAGACCGTCGTCGTGGTCGGCGCGGGCACGATCGGCCTGTGCACGATCATGTGCGCGAAGGCGGCGGGCGCCGGGCGCGTGATCGCGTTGGAGATGTCGGCCGCGCGCAAGCAGAAGGCGCTGGAGGTGGGCGCGAGCGTCGTCATCGATCCGAAGACGTCCGACGCGATCGCCGAAGTCAGGGCGCTGACCGGGGGCTACGGCGCCGACGTGTCGTTCGAATGCATCGGGCACACGGCCACCGCGAAGCTCGCGATCGACGTGATCCGCAAGGCCGGCAAGGCGGTGATGGTCGGCATCTTCGAGGAACCGGCGCCGTTCAACTTCTTCGACATCGTGTCGACCGAGAAGGAAGTGATCGGCTCGCTCGCGTACAACGGCGAATTCGCGGACGTGATCCGCTTCATCGCCGACGGCCGCATCGACGTGCAGCCGCTCATCACCGGGCGCATCGCGCTCGGCGACATCGTCGCGCACGGCTTCGAGGAGCTGGTCAACCACAAGGACCGCAACGTGAAGATCATCGTCCAGCCGGCCGTCGCCTGACCGCCCGCGCGCGGCCGCGGCTTCGATTCACGCCGCGCCGCGCAGGCTCGCGCACCGCAAACGCAACCGCAAACGCATTCCGATCGGCGCCTTGCCGCGACGCGACGACGCGATCGTGCAGCGCGCCCCGGCCCAGCAGCGGTCGCGTGCGCCGATCCCTCTGGCGGACCATGCACTCGCATACCGGCTACAGCCGATGCCGTCGCGGCAGGCGACACCGCAACCCCGCACGATTCTTCGATATACTGAATCGAACCCTTTTCGGGACAACCGGGGGCAACCACGCGTTGCGT
>NZ_BCPP01000053.1:0-15121 GCF_016586125.1 Burkholderia sp. E168m23 | reverse complement strand
CGTTGAAGCTGCATCCGAAGGATCAGCAGAAGCTCGAGCAGATCGCGAGCCGGATGAGCATGGAGAAAAGCATTTCCAGCGTGAGCTGGACCGCGAAGGAAGCGGAGCCGATGATGGAGTGAGCCAAGTGGCGGCCGCCGCCTCCGGCGCCGCCGTCGCGTCACGTCACGTCAAGGTGTTTCGATGAGCCCCGCCGAGATCGCCTTGACGACCGCCTGGACCTTGTTGGTCGCGCCGAGCTTCTCGAGGATGTTGTTCACGTGGAAGTTGACCGTGCGCTCCGAGATGCTGAGGATCTGACCGATTTCGCACGCGGTCTTGCCCTCGGCCGTCCAGCACAGCACCTCGCGCTCGCGCGCGGTCAGCGTGACGCCCGCCGCCGGCGACAGCTTCGGCACCATGAAGCGGCTCATCAGCGAATGCGACAGGTTCGCGAGCCAGTTGGTCTGTAGCGTCAGCATGTTGATCTCGGCCGGCGTCAGCCGGTCGGCATGGCGGGCGATGCTCAACAGGCCGAATGCGCCGCGCGCCGCCCAGCTCGATTGCGCGACGCCCACCGACAGCCCGAAATCGCGCGCGTCCTGCCACAGCGGGCACGGGTCGATCCGGTCGACGTCCGGCCAGACGATCATGTTGGTGCTGAGCGCGCCGTCGCGAACCGTCGAGTCGATCTCGATGTAGTTCTGCGCCTGGTAGTGCGCCATCCAGCCGTCCGGATAGGTATTGAAGATCGCGACCGCGGGCTTCGAAACGGGCAGCGGTACGCGAATGCCGTAACAGCAGTATTCGAATCCGAGCCGCTTGGAATAGGCGGCGATCCGCTGGAAGAGCTGCTGCTCGTCTTCCGCGGCGCTGAATTGTTGGTAGGCATCCTGCCAGCGCAGTTCCATTCGTTCTCCGACAACGTCACGCTGTCATACTTGTCAGGTTCCAGCACCCGTTCGAGGCTGATACATTCCGCGCATGACTTCACCCTTGCTGCACCCTGTCCCCGGCCCGTCCCCGGACGGCTACGTACGCCTGTCAGAAGGCGCACTGGCCGCACTCGCGCTCGACCATGTCGCGAGCGGCCTCGACCCGTCGCTGCTGGCCGAACTGCGCGACAACGCGATCGACGCCCGCCTCGCCGGCTATACCGAATGGCATCGCCCGGCCGGTGCCGGCGTCGCCTACGTGACGGTCGGCTGGGACTGGTACCTCGAACGCGCAACGGGCACGTTCGTGATCGCGGGCGGCGACGTCCGCAGCAACGTGATGGCCATCGACGCCAGGGGCGCCGACATCGGCATGTTCCGCACGGCCGCCGCGCTCACCGCGCGGCTCGCCGCGATCGACTGGCCTGCCGCGGTCGCGTCGGCCCTGCTCGGGCGCGACGACGCCTATCATGCCGGCCCCACGCTCCAGTGACAACCGGCCGCGCATTCTTCCGACGATTTTGCCAGACTGGCGCTCTTTATAAATAAAAGCCGCCCGGTTTTCAATCCCGTCGATCAAGAAACCGCTACCACGTCCCGAATGGCGTCTTTACGTCGCCACCCTGTAAGAGTTACCAGTTACAGGCTCCTCGTGCCGCGCGCTGTAATGCACGCATATAAAAGCACAGATCCGAGGACATCCATGCAGACCTTCGTTCACGAGGAAGGGCGGTTGCCACACGAACTCGCGGCGGATCTCGGGCGCTATCGGCGCCGTGTGTTCGTCGAACAGCTCGGTTGGGCGCTCCCGTCGGCGAACGAAAGTTTCGAGCGTGACCAGTTCGATCGCGACGATACCGTGTACGTGTTCGCGCGAAACGCCGACGGTGACATGTGCGGATGTGCGCGCCTGCTGCCGACGACGCGCCCGTATCTGCTGAAGTCGCTGTTCGCCGACCTGGTCGCCGAGGACATGCCGCTGCCGCAATCGGCCGCCGTCTGGGAGTTGTCCCGATTCGCGGCGACCGACGACGAAGGCGGCTCCGGCAACGCGGAGTGGGCCGTGCGTCCGATGCTCGCGGCCGTCGTCGAGTGCGCGGCGCAGCTCGGCGCGCGGCAGCTGATCGGCGTGACGTTCGCGAGCATGGAGCGGCTGTTCCGCCGGATCGGCATACACGCGCACCGCGCAGGCCCGCCGAAGCAGGTAGACGGGCGTCTGGTGGTCGCGTGCTGGATCGACATCGATCCGCAAACGTTTGCTGCGCTAGGAATAGAGCCGGGGCAGACTACCCGGCAAGCTATCGCCGCCTGAGTTGGAACGCGCGTTCCACTCGGGCGGCATCGTAACGAAGGAGAACCAACGTGGATCAGTCTCAGGTCTTTCGCGCGATGATGCCCGGGTTGACGAGCGCCGGCGGCGCCCGCATCGCGGTCGCCTATCCGTCGTTTCCCAGGCCGTTGCCGCTCGTGCGGCTTGATCGTCGCGGGCTCGTGTTTCGTGCCGTCGGCGCCGCGCCGCTCGTGTGCGGGCTGCCGCGCCCGGCAACGCTGCTGGTCGCGGACGAGCCGCTGTGCTCGCTGCGCCTCGTGATCCGCGACATCGCCCCGGCCGGCGACGGCCGCCACGACCTGACGATGCAGCCGTCCGGCGCCGCCGGCGACGAATTGCTATGGCACGCATTGCGCGATCGCGAGCCGTACCGGCAGATTCGGCACCCGCTCGCGCCGGTCGCCCTGCCCGTCGCCACCGGCGGCGAACCGCAAGCGGCGGCCGCCGAAACCGCTGCGCGCCCGTCGCGCAGCGCGGCCTTCCGCCTGCCCAGCCATAGCGACGCGCTGTTCTTCGCGGACTGGCTCGAATATCACTTCGACGAACTGCGCGCGCTGTCGCAACAGCACGGGCCGCAACTGCAGCTCAATCAGCTCGAACGACAGGTCGACGATGATGAAGTCGGCGTGCGTTTCGTCTACGACATCGACGGGCACGCGACGCGGCACGCATTGACCGACTGCGCGCGCGAGGCATGTGCGTGGATCGAGACGGAGATGCGCAGCAAATACGCGCTGCCGGTCGCGCAAGAGCGGTTTGGCGCGTTTGCGGCGCATGCACGGGCCGGCGGCATGTGAATGCGGCCGTGCCGCGCGCCGCCACAAGGCTGGCCACGCGGCGGCAAGTTGTGCGGATGCAACGAGGGCTTGCAAACGTCCGGGTTTTCCCTTAAATTTACGTCTGTCTCCTCCATGTCTCCAAACATGGATTCAGCCCGCTCACAGCAGCGGGCTTTTTTATTGCCTAAATGATTTACGGGGCCACATCACCCTCCCCATCTGGCTAGCCTGCTGGACGCATACCAGTCGGTCGCAGCCAGTAGTGGTGTATCGCAAATATCAGCGCGACCGCGACGACAAGCGCCAGCAGCAGGTACAGCCGGCCCTTCCTGGTCGTCGGCAGGTCCGTCAGGGCACCGACGTCGCCCGTGAGCGCCGCCAACGCGACCATCGCCAGGCCGGCCAGCACCAACGTCCCCTTTGCCACCCATCCGAACGCGGCCTCCAGCCCGGCTGCCCATCGCGACTGGCGATAGGGTCCGGCAACTGGCCGGCGCAGATCAGGCTTACCCATTCGTCAACTCCCTACCGGCATGCGCGTGTCCGCGCATCGTGCGGCAAGCGCTGCCGGACGCATGAATTCGAATGTCTTGCTGACGAGTAGCCGCTGCGATGCGGAGTGCACACAGGATCGAAATGCGTCATGTTTTTCTTTCGCGAGACGAGGCTCGACACAATTCGATTCGCTTGGCCGGGCCGAATCGATATCGTTCGATACGGCCAGTATCGCCCGAAAGACGATCCGTTCGCCTCGCCCAATCGCGATCAGCCGGCTTATCATTGATCGGCCCGCCACTTCCCGTCGAGGTCATCTTGCACGCCCATCTGCGCATTGCTCGCCCGGTCAACAACCTCGCCCGCACCGAACGCATGTATCGCGACGGCCTCGATCTGTCGGTACTGGCGCGCTTCGAAGATCACGACGGCTTCTCCGGCGTGATGCTCGGACGCGAAGGCCTCGACTATCACTTCGAGTTCACACACTGCCCCGACCATCCGATCGCGCCGTCGCCGACGCCCGAGGACCTGATCGTGTTCTACCTGCCCGATCGTCCGGAATGGGAGGCCGCGTGCGAGCGCGTGACCGCACACGGCTTCATGCCGGTGACGTCGTTCAATCCGTATTGGGAAATTTCCGGCCAGACCTTCGAGGATGCCGACGGTTACCGGATCGTATTGCAGAACGGTACGTGGCGTTGACGGGCTGACACGCGTGAGCGGTTACACGGCGGCGTGGCTGCCGCAGCGGGCGACGTAAACGACGTGCCGTCGCAGTGCGTGCCCTTCCGGCAACGCGGGATGGTCGAAATCGCGCGCGGGCTGGCGCAGCATGCCGAGTCGCTGCATCACTTGTTGCGATCGCAGGTTGGTGTCGGCCGTCCACGCGAAGATCTCGCCGAGCCCGATCCGGTCGAACCCGTCGGCCAATGCGGCAACGGCCGCTTCGCCAATGTAGCCATGCCCCCACGCGTGGCGCGCCTGTCGCCACATGATCTCGACGCATGGCGCCATCGGATGCGTTGTGCGGGCCTCATACGACAGGCCGCAAACGCCGACCAGCAATGCATCGGCGCGACGCTCGACCGCCCATACACCGAAGCCGTGTGCATCGACATGCGCGTTGAAGCGCGCAATGACGTCACCCGCCTCGTCGATCGACATCGGACCGCACGCGAGCCACGCGGTCACGTCCGGATCCGCATGCATCGCTGATAACGCTTCCGCATCCGCAGGTCGCCAGCGGCGCAGCGTCAGGCGTTCGGTTTCGATTCTGGATGGCGTGATCGTCATGGAAATGCGAAACGGATAGACGGCGCGTGCAACGCAGATGACGTCACGAACGAAGGGAAAAGATCGCGATCGTCGCGTGTACCGGCAACGATCGGAACAACGGATGACGAGAAATGGGCTCGGGTTACTCGTTTTCCTCGAAGTAATGCCCGAACTTCGTCTGCTTCGTGCGGATATAACGCTCGTTTTCCTCACGCACGGGCACCGCAAGCGCCACGCGCTCGCAGACAGGAATGCCATGCTTCACGAGCGTATCGAACTTCTTCGGATTATTGCTCATCAGCCGCACCGACGTCACGCCGAGGATGCGCAGGATCGCAGCGGCCGAGTCGTATTCGCGAGCGTCGTCGGGGAGGCCGAGATCGAGGTTCGCCTCGACAGTGTCACGCCCCTGCTCCTGCAGCGCGTACGCGCGGATCTTGTTGCTCAGGCCGATGCCGCGGCCTTCATGGCCGCGCAGATACAGCAGCACGCCGCGGTCTTCGGCCGCGATGTAACGCAACGCGAGATCGAGTTGCTCGCCGCAATCGCAGCGGTACGAGCCGAACACGTCACCGGTCAGGCATTCGGAATGCAGCCGGGTCAGCACGGACTGCTCGCCCGTGACGTCGCCCATCACGAGCGCGAGATGTTCGGCATCGCTGCCCGATACGCGAAACGCGTATGACGTGAACGTACCGTAGCGCGTGGGCAGCGACGCCGTGGCGACGAGCGTCACGCACTCGTCGGCCTGGCCATTGCCCGGCGTGGGCGATTGGGGACGCGAAGACATCATGAATTCAATCGAAACTTCAGGAATGTAGGAGTTGTGTGGATGGTGCGTGACGGGAGTTTACCGCTAATCTGGAAACGTCACGCGACTGCCGCCGCCCGCCCGGCTATACTGGGCTCACCGGGTGACGCGCAGCACGCCCCGCCTGCCCTGCATCGACCTGCACACGGAGAAAGCGAATGAGTACGACTGTCGCGCAGATTCTCAAGGCCAAGCCGGATTCGGGCCGCACCATCTACACCGTCACGAAGTCCGATCTCGTCTACGACGCCATCAAGCTGATGGCGGAAAAGGGCATCGGTGCACTGCTGGTCGTGGACGGCGACGACATCGCGGGCATCGTCACCGAACGCGACTACGCGCGCAAGATCGTCCTGCAGGACCGCTCGTCGAAAGCCACCCGCGTCGAGGAAATCATGACGGCGAAGGTGCGCTACGTCGAACCGTCGCAATCCACCGACGAGTGCATGGCGCTGATGACCGAGCACCGGATGCGCCACTTGCCCGTGCTCGACGGCGGCAAGCTGGTCGGTCTCATCTCGATCGGCGACCTCGTGAAGAGCGTGATTGCCGATCAGCAGTTCACGATCAGCCAGCTCGAACACTATATCCACGGCACGCCTACCGTCACGTCCGCCTGATCCGCGCAGCAAAAAAGGCCCAAACGCGTGAGCGTCTGGGCGGAAAGCCGCCGGCATGCGGCGACGGAGGTTCTGCTCCTGCGGACGGACGACGCGCGCAGTTCGCGCGTCTCGTCAATTCAGCGGTGCGCTCGGGCAGACCGGGGGGATGTTCAATCAGTTACCGAAGTACACCGAATTCACGGGATTCGGCGCGTCCCGCGTCACGCGGCGGCCGCCTTGCGCGGCACCCGTCGCCACGGCACCGTAGCCGCTCGTATCGGCTTGCGCGAGCATCGGCTGATTGGGCTGGATGCGCTGCTCGGCAGCCTGGATGTCGCTCGGATATTGCGAATCGCTCGCCAGCGGCTTGTACCCGTTCTGCTCGAGCTGCACGAGTTCGGCCTTGACCTGAGCGCGGGTCAACCCCTGCTCGGACTGTGCGAACGATGCAATCGGAGTGGCAAGGACGGATGCGGCGATGGCTGCGTAGATGATCGACTTCATGATTTACCTCCGGAATATGTTCTCTTTTGACGTCGCCTCGGCAGGAACTGTCTGAAGCGAATGAATTTAGTGTAGTGCGCGCCACTCCAAGGGGAAACCCTTAGTTTGAACATACAGCGTTGCATTTTTGGAAAAAATCGCCCACTGTTTCCGGACAGGGTCGTCGCGACTTGCTTCATCTACACAACAATCGCTGACGAAACGCCAACAACCCGATCACATGTCTGGAAGGTTGTGTTGTAGAATCGTAAGGTTTTATTCGCCAGTCGATATTCCGTCCACCATGTACGCGCTCACGCCCCTTTCGGTTTCGCCGTCCGGCCCGGCCGCCGTGCGCGTGCGCGCCGGCCAGCCGGCGCATTCCCTCGCTCGACGCACGGCCCAGGCGCCGCTCGCCCCTGCCCGGCGCCTGATCTGACCGCTCGGTCTCCACCCGGAGCCAGGTTAGACAGGCTCCGGGCGATCCTCATAGGCACGCCACGCCTGCCCCGCCGATCATTTGGAGAACCACCATGAAACAACGCCTTTACCAGCTGACCGAACTCGATGTCGCTCGCCTCGAAAAACACGCCGAGCACAACCCGCGCTTCCAGACGATGCTCGACACGCTGCTCGAACGCGCCGATATCGTCCAGCCCGACGCCATCAAGGCGAACGTCGTCACGATGAACTCGCAGATCACGCTGCTCGACGAAGCGACCCAGGAACAAGCCACGTGGACGATCGTTTATCCGGACGCCGCCAACCTCGAACTCGGTCGCCTGAACGTCTTTTCGCCGGTCGGCATGGCGTTGCTCGGCACTCAACGCGGCCAGATGGTCAAGGTGATGCAGCCGAGCGGCGCCGAAAAACTGATGAAGGTTGCCGCGATCGTGTTCCAGCCGGAAGCCAACGGCGAATACACGCGTTGAGCCGCCGGTCGACCCGCGCCGCGCCATACGCGCGCAGAACGAAAAAAGCGAGGCACCGGCCTCGCTTTTTTGCATCCGGACGATCCGGATTGCCGGCATCGCACTCGGCAGACGAAAAAAAGGCGCCCGAAGGCGCCTTTTTTGATGCTGCGAAGCGGGTTACCCCGCCCGTCACGCTTAGAAGCGGTGACGCAGACCAACCGTTGCTGCGGTTTGGTTGACCGACGAGCTCGATGCCGTCGTGTTGTCGCCGTTGTAGATGCCCGTGCCAACGATGTTGTTGCCCTTCGCGCCACGCTGGTACACAGCTTGTGCGTACACGTCGGTGCGCTTCGACAGCGCGTAGTCAGCTTGCACGCCGAACTGGTTCCAGTGCGAGCTGCCGTTGTTGACCTTCGCGTTCGTGTACGTGTAAGCAGCACCCAGGCCGAGAGCCGGCGTCAGGTTGTACTTTGCGTTGACTTCGTAGTTGTCAGCGCGCAGCGTCGGAACGCCAGCAGCTTGGTTGTCGATACGCGATTGCGTCCATGCAGCGCCGACTTGTGCCGGGCCGAATGCGTAACCAGCAGCAGCACCGTACGTACGGACACGGCCTTGGCCACCCAGCGTCGATGCGCCGTTCGTGTTGGTACCGTCACCCAGGTTTGCTTGCGAGTATGCTGCACCCAGCTTCAGACCTTGGAACTGGTACGACAGACCGCCGCTGTATGCGCGGTTGTTGCCGAAGTTCGTGTTGTTCGAGAACGAGTACGTACCGCCGAATTGCAGGCCAGCGTAGTTAGCGCTCGTGTACTTGATCGAGTTGTTCAGCGCGACGTCGCCGTTCGTGCTCAGACGGTCGTTGTTCAGCGGGTGCGCGAAGTACGTGCCGCCCCACGAGCCCGTTGCCGTCAGCGGCGCCAGGTAGTCTTGCGTTGCGTCATACTGCTTACCCAGCGTGACCGTGCCGTACTGGCTCGACAGGCCGACGAAAGCTTGGCGGTTGAACATGCCGCCGTTGCCGTTTGCGAAGCGGCCGTTACCGATGTTGAAGCCGCTTTCCAACGTGAAGATTGCCTTCAGGCCGCCACCGAGGTCTTCCGAACCACGCAGACCGAAACGGCTTTGGTCGATGCCCGAGCCCATCGACCACAGCGACTTGCCGCCGACGTTGCTTTGGTAGGTGATGCCTGCGTCCAGCACGCCGTACAGCGTGACGCTGCTTTGCGCGTGAGCGACGGTAGCAAACGATGCTGCAGCTGCTGCAACGATCAGAGTCTTGTTCATTCGTGGAGCTCCCTTCTAAAAAGAGGCAGGTCTCGCGACCTTGTTCATAAACGGTCTGCAACCGCCCGGGAGCGCCATCGGTCCTGCTGGCGGCGCCCGGATAGTTGCCCGTTTGGGAACCGTGAGTTTAGGGGTGTACCCTAGGGGAGCGATCCGCAAATAAAGAAATAAGCTTTTCCAGAACTAGAAATAATGAAAGTGGGGCCGCGTCATAAGTATTTGTTTTAACGCTTGTTTTTGACTTCTTGACGAGGGCTTTTTGGAGGCTTTCATCGCACCATTCTTTCATGTCATCGTCTTGACGGTTGCATAGAAACAACAAGCGGATTCGGTTCAGCACCCCGAAATCGGAAATTATTACCCGATTCAATCTCAAATATTGGCCATCCCGCATCTAAAACGTCGCCCTCGACCGGTAAACAGGAGCGACGCCTGCGCCACGGCGAGATCCCGTCAGCCGTCAGAAAGGGAAAAGGCGGCTCGCGCCTGCCGTGACACGCGGTAACAGCCTTAACCGCCCGCGTAACCCGGTAAGCGTACCGGCAGGCTAATGTAAGGCAGCCTCGAATACAGAACAGGAACCGCCATGAATCGACGCTCGTTGCTGCGCGCCATCGGATTGACCGCCGCCTTCGTCGGCACCGGCTGGCTGCGCGCCGCCGCGGCCCAGCCCGCCCCGCCCGGGTACCGGCCCGCCGGCCCGAACCATGCCCCCGGCCGGCCGCCCTATGCGGATCGGCCGCGCTTCGCGCCGCCGGCGGCACGCCACGACCGTCGCCCGCCACCACCACGGCCGCACGGCTATATATGGACGGACGGCTACTGGCGCTGGCAGCGCGGCCGCTATATATGGGTGTCCGGTCGCTGGGTCGCGCGGCGCCCCGGGCGCCGCTGGGTGCCCGGCTACTGGCGCCGCCAGGGGTCGGTCTGGATCTACGTCGACGGTTCGTGGCGGTAAGCGGCGGCTCGGCTTCGGCCAATGAAGCGTCCGAGCGGAACGGCGCGCGAGAACCGCCGCCGTCCGCGGCACGGAATCATGCGCTACGGCAGGGGTGCCCGGTCAACCTGTCGTCGGGCCGCCCATTTCGACGACATCCTTCGGATAACGAAGTCACGCGATGGCGATGCGAATGCATCCGGCCATGCTTCGACCCATCGCGCTCATCTGCCGCACATCGTCAGTCAGCGAACCGATGCGTGCGCCGCGCTCAGTGTCCGCCCTCTTCCAGCTCACGCGCCCGACGGCGCGCCGCGCAGATCGCGCGATGATGTTCGTCGGCCCACCGGATCATCGCCTGCATCGGCGTCAGGAACGAACGGCCGAGGTCGGTCAACGCATATTCGACACGCGGCGGCACCTCGGCGAACAGCGTGCGACTGACGAAGCCGTCCTGTTCGAGCCGCTTCAGCGTGCGCGACAGCATCTGGTTCGACACATCGCCGATCGCGCGACCGAGTTCGTTGAAGCGCATCGTTCCGCCCGCCAGCGCCTCGAGCACGAGCAGGCTCCACTGGTCGCCGATGCGGTCGAGCACATCGCGGATCGGGCACGGCTGATCGAGTTCGACGGATTCGTCGGCGGACGGAAGCGGCATGACGGGAGTCTCTTTCACGGGCGATGCACGGTCACCGCGGCGTGACCTGTTCACACCGCGGTGACTTCTTGTGACGGGTTCGCGGCAACTGTACCATTCGATCGGCCCGACAGCCGCTCCGGATTCGCCAGTTCAACGAAGCATGACGATGCCGCGCGGCCTCGCCATCCCGGCACCTGCAACCTCATGGTCCGGTCGGCGAAACCTTCGTGCCGATACGACATGCATCCCGCGGCCAAGCCGTCATCGCCCGCGGGTCGTCGCGACTCGCGCAACACCCGGTAGCGCTCGCGCATCCGCCCACGAATCGTCAACCAAGGAAAACGCTACATGCCTTCGTTCCGCTCCCCCGTTCGCGCCGTTGCCGCGTTCGTCTTGCTGGCCGCATCGACGGCCGCGCTGGCCACCGGCCCGGCCACGCGCGACCTCGCCGCCGAGGAAGCCAACCGCCAGCTCGTGCTGACGTTCTACGACCGCTTCTTCAACCGGCACGAAGCGGTCGAGGCCGCCGCCGTCGTCGCGGACGACTACAAGCAGCACAACCCGCACGTGCCGGACGGCAAGCAGCCGTTCGTGTCGTACTTCGTCGGCGCGTTCCAGAAGAGCCCGGCATCACGCGCGCGCATCGTCCGCAGCGCGGCCGACGGCGACCTCGTCTACCTGCACGTGCATGCGACCGAGCGTCCGGGCGATCGCGGCGAAGCGGTGGTCGACATCTTCCGCGTGAAGGACGGCAAGATCGTCGAACACTGGGACGTGATCCAGCCGGTACCCGAAACGTCCGCGAACCGGAACACGATGTTCTGAAGCACGGAGCCCGCGCATCGGGCGGCCGCCGGACTGGGCCGACCGACGCGCGAACCCGGCGTCACACGACGCCGAGCGCCAGCACCTGCTCGGTCGTCAGCACGTCGCCGAACGTGTCCGACAGCGCGGCCAGCGTCGCACGATGGAGGTCGCGGTGCGGCACCGTACCGCCGTCCGCGACGTCGAGGTCGCGCGTGGCGCATGCATCGTCGACGACGATCACCGCATAGCCGAGCGGCACCGCATCGCGTGCCGCGCCGGCCACGCACGCATGCGTCATCAGGCCGGTGACGATCAGCGTGTCGATGCCGGCCGCCTTCAGCCGCGCATCGAGGTCCGTCGTCGGGAATACGCTCACCGACGTTTTCTTCACGACTGCGTGATGCGGTGCCGGCTGCAGGTCCGAGTGAAAGCGGAAGCCGTCGCTGCCGTCGGCGAAGATCGGGCTGTCGGCCGTACCGACGTGCTGGACGTGAAACACCGGAATGCCCGCGCGGTCGGCGAACGCGATCACGCGCCGCGCATTGCCCAGTGCACGAGGCCCGTCCGGAATCGGCAGCCGGCCGCTGAAGTATTCGTTCTGGAAATCGATCACCAGCAGCGCGGTGCGGGCGGCGGCGATCGACGTCGGCGCGCTCGCGCCGGCCAGGGTACGGATGGTCGGATGTTGCATGGCATGCTCTCTCGGTTGGCACATTGATGGAACGGCACGCCGGGCCAGCCGGCGCCGCCGCACGCAGCCCGGAACCTCTCCGGCCGCGACGCGCCAGTGTCGGGCCGCGCGGCATGATGCGACAGCGGCGCGCGGGACAACGTCCGACAGGATCGGGCCAACGTGCGTGTGAGCCGCCTACGACAACACGGCCGTTCGCGCGCCCGGCCGCGTGCGGCCGTACGCAGCCATCATCGCGAAACTGAGCAGGAAACCCGCGCCGCCGATCAGCAGCAAGCCGGTCTCGCCGAATACGGGCAGCAGGTTCGTCAACGCGCCCGTCACGACCCACGCGACCGCCATCACCGATCCCGCGACGCCGAGCGCCCAGCCCTGCCGATCGTCGCTGACGGCATCGGAAAACGCCGTATACATCGTCGTGTACGCCACCATGTCGAAGCAGCCGACGACCATCGCGAGCGCCCACAGCACCGGTTCGTGCGGAAACAGCGCGGACAGGATCTGGCCAAGGCCGGCCACCAGCAGGCCCGTCTTCGCGATATCGATCACGCGCCACACGCGCAGCATCAGCCGTACGACGCACAGCAGGCCGAACACGAAGCAGAGGCCGATCACGCCGCTGAACAATCCGAGCCGCGCGCTCGTATAGCCGAATTTCGCCTGCAACAGCAGCATGATGGTCTGCAGGTAAAGCCCGTAGCCGACCTGCATCAGGAAGAACACCACCGACAGGAACGCGACGTCGCGCTGACGCGCGGCCTCCACGATGATCCGCAGCGGCAGCAGCGGATCGATACGCGTATCGCCGCGCGGCGCGGCGGAATCGCGATACGCCGCCCAGGTCCAGCACGCGCAGATCAGCGACAACGCGGCGACCAGCATGAACGGCGTGCCGTAGTCGAACAGCGGCGAGATCGTCCGGTCGGACGTGACGCCGCCGAGTACCGGGCCGACGATCACACCCGCGCTGAACGCGAGCGACATGATGCTCATGTTGTACGCCTTCGTGTCGGACGTGCTGAGATCGGTGATGGCCGCCTGCGCGATGCCCTGGCAACCGGCCATCAGGCCGGTGAGCCCGCGGCCGGCCAGCAGCAGCGCGACGCTGGCATGCCACGCGCCGGCCGCCATCATCGCGTAGCCGGCCGCGAGGCCGAGCACGCACAGCAGCAGGACCCGGCGGCGGCCGTAGCGATCGGACAGCT
The DNA here is from genome assembly GCF_016586125.1 of Burkholderia sp. E168m23. NCBI lineage: Bacteria > Pseudomonadati > Pseudomonadota > Betaproteobacteria > Burkholderiales > Burkholderiaceae > Burkholderia > Burkholderia sp. E168m23. Next base: position 1,951 of record NZ_BCPP01000053.1, on the reverse strand, counting down.
CGCCCATCAGCGACGAACCGAAGAACATGCACAGCGGGTAGATCCCGTAGCCGAGGCCGAGATAGAAATTGCGCGCGTGCACGCCGGCGTCGGCCGGCAGGATGCCCGCGTGCGGGTCGCTGAAAATAGCGGACATCATCGGATAGACGAGCCCGAACCCCATCGCGTCGAGCGCGATGGCGAGCAGGCAGGGGCCGAGCAGCTTGTAGTCGAGCCGGGACATGGCGACCTTCCGGACAGAGTGGATGATCGCCCAAGCGTAATGATCGGGCCGCTGCCGCGGTAGGCCGGCGGCCGCGATGCTAAGCATCGGCTCTCCAGCTAGTCATGCGTCTGTACGGCCCGGGGTGGCGGCCATACGCCATATCGTCATCGATTCACGGCCACGCTACACCGATCGAGCTGCGCAAATATCACGCATTCGAGACGCTTACGACGAAGGAGAACGATGTTTCCCGGCCGGCGGGCAGCGGGCGGCAGGCGCCCGCACCGTCCATGCGGCGCGGGCAATGCGATCTCAATGCGCCGCCTCGGCCACTGGCGCGCGGCAGGCGATCAGGCCTCGTTGCACGGCCGGCCGCGCGGCGATCTCGGCAAGCCAGCGCTCGACGTGCGGGAAGCCGGCAACGTCGAGATCGAGCTCGCCCGCTGTGCGCAGCCACGGAAACGCGGCGATGTCGGCGATCGAATACCGCGACGACGCGAGATACGCCAATTCCGACAAGCGAGCGTTCACGACGCCGTAGAGACGCAGCGCCTCCTTCCGGTAGCGGTCGATCGCTTCCGCGTTGCCCGTCTTCGATGCATGCAGGAACCACCACAACTGGCCGAGCATCGGCCCGATCCCGCCGATCTGGAAATGCAGCCATTGCTGGACCGCCGTGCGCTCGGCGAGCGTGTCAGGCTGCAGGCAGCCCGTCTTCTCGGCGAGATAGCCGAGGATCGCGCCGGATTCGAATACGGCCAGTCCCGTATCGTGGTCGACGATGGCCGGGATCTTGCCGTTCGGATTGATCGCGAGATACGCCGGACTGCGCTGCTCGCCGGCGGACAGATTCACCCGCACGCGATCGTGTGCGAGCCCGGCCTCTTCCAGGTAGATCGCGATCTTGTGCCCGTTCGGCGTGTCGGCCGTATAGAACGTGAGGGAGTGCGTCGAGGTCATGTCGGTCCTTGTCGTCGGGTTGTCGTTGCAACTACAATCGTTGCAATTGCAATCCTATGCCGGAATCGATGTCGCCGGCGACATGCCAGTACTCGAAGGAGGGACATGCAGACGGCGCGACCCGGTCCGCCCGTGCGGACACCCGATACCCGCCGCGCCGCGTCAGCCTGCCTCGAACGGCTGACGACGCGGCGGCTCGCGCCGCCGGGCGCGGCGGTGTCAGCGTTCGGCGCGCCGTGTGCCGGATACGTTACTTCGCGTCGGCCGCCGCGTCGCGCGCGGCAGCGGTCGCACGGTCAAGCGCGGTGATCATCACCGTCCGGTCCTTGCTGGTGAACTGGTCGAGAAATAGCTCGGCGACCGTCGACTGATACACCTTCCACATCTTCTTGCGCAGCGCCCGCCCCTTGTCGGTGATGCTCGCGAACGCGGCGCGGCCGTCGTCCGCCGAGCGCGTGCGCGTAACGAGCCCCTCCTGTTCGAGCCGGTCGACGAGCCGCGTCAGGTTGTAGCGCTCGATCGCGAGCACGTCGGCCAGTTCGTGCATGCGGCGCGTGCCGTCGGGGCCGCTTTCGAGCCCCCACAGGGCGTCGTACCACGCGTACGCGGGCAAGCCAGCCGCCGCGAGGCGACGCTCGATCTCGCGAATCATCGTCCGATGCGCGCGGACGAACGAGAACCACAGATCGGGTTCGGTTGCGTTCATGTCGGGGCGTTCCTCTCGCTTGATTGCAGTTGCAATCAAATTTTACCGCGAGAACGATAGCCCTCTCGTGCGATCGCCAT
>NZ_BCPP01000052.1:0-15124 GCF_016586125.1 Burkholderia sp. E168m23 | reverse complement strand
CCGTACGCTCGGCCGCTCCGGCCTTCAGGTCCCCGCCCTGAGCTTCGGCGCCGGCACCTTCGGCGGCACCGGCCCGCTGTTCAGTGCATGGGGCAATACCGGCGTCGACGAAGCGCGCCGCCTGATCGACATCTGTCTCGAAGCCGGCGTTAACCTGTTCGACACGGCCGACGTGTATTCCGACGGCGCGTCCGAGCGCGTGCTCGGCGCCGCGCTCAAGGGGCGCCGCGACCAGGTGCTGATCTCGACCAAGACGGGCCTGCCCACCGGCGACGGCCCGAATGAGGCGGGCACGTCGCGCGCACGGCTGGTGCGCGCCGTCGACGACGCGCTGCGCCGCCTCGACACCGACTACATCGACCTGCTGCAACTGCATGCGTTCGACGCCGGCACGCCGGTCGAGGAAGTGATGTCGACGCTCGACGATCTCGTGCGCGCGGGCAAGCTGCGCTACATCGGCGTGTCGAATTTCGCCGGCTGGCAGATCATGAAGTCGCTCGCGGCGGCCGACCGGCATGGCTGGTCGCGCTACGTGGCGAACCAGGTGTACTACTCGCTCGTCGGCCGCGACTACGAATGGGACCTGATGCCGCTCGGCGCGGACCAGGGCCTCGGCGCGCTGGTGTGGAGCCCGCTCGGCTGGGGCCGGCTCACCGGCAAGATCCGGCGCAATGCGCCGCTGCCCGAAGGCAGCCGGCTGCATGAAACGGCCAGCTACGGGCCGCCGGTCGACGACGCGCGCCTGTACGACGTGGTCGATGCGCTCGATGCGATCGCGGAGGAAACCGGCAAGACGGTGCCGCAGATCGCATTGAACTGGCTGCTGCAGCGGCCGACCGTGTCGTCGGTGATCGTCGGCGCGCGCAACGAGGAACAGTTGCGGCAGAACCTCGGCGCGGTCGGCTGGACGCTGACCGATGCGCAGGTCGCGAAGCTGGACGCGGCGAGTGCGGTCGAAGCGCCGTATCCGTACTTTCCGTATCGCCGGCAGGCGGTGTTCGCGCGGCTCAATCCGCCGATGCGCGGGTAAGCCGTCGAGACCCGGGCATCAGGCCGGCACGCGTGCCGCGCCGAGCCGCACGACCTTGTCGGTCGGCCCGATGACCGAGCGCCGGTGCGTGATCGCGATCACCGTGACGTCGCGGGCCAGCAGCCGCACGTGCGCCATGATGTCGCGCTCGGTGGCTTCGTCGAGCGCGGAACTCGCCTCGTCGAGAAACAGCACGGTCGGATTGCCGTACAGCGCGCGGGCGATCGCGATGCGCTGGCGCTCGCCGCCGGACAGTTTCAGTCCGCGCTCGCCGACCGTCGTGCGGAACCCGTCCGGCAAGCCGTCGATGAACGGCAGGATCGCGGCCTTCGCGGCCGCGTCGCGCAGGCGCTGCGCATCGCGCGGGCGGCCGAGCAGGATGTTGTCCTCCAGGCTGTCGTTCAGCAGCACGATGTCCTGCGGCACGACGGCCACCGCGCCGTACCAGTCGGCGCGATCGATCGTCGCAAAATCAACGCCGTCGACCAGAATGCGACCATCGGTCGGCTCGATCGATTTCAGCGCCAGCTTGAAGACGGTCGACTTCCCCGCGCCGGTTTCGCCGACGACGAACGTGATGCCGCCGCGCTCGGCCACGAAATCGACGTCGCGCACGCCGCGCCCGTTGCCGTATGCATAGCCGACGCGCTCGAACACGATGCGCCCGTCGCGCGGCGCGAACGCCGACGCGTGCGACACCTGCCGCTCCTCGGGCGCCGTCCAGAGCGCGGTGAACGGCACGAGTGCGGCGCGGGAGCGCACACTCTCGTCGATCGAGCGCGCGAGCATGTCGAACGGCAGGTTCAGTTGCAGCAGCAGCGTGTTGAACAGCACGATGTCGCCGATCGACAGCGCGCCGGCCGCATGACGCGGCAACAGCAGCCAGAACGTGACCGAGAACTGGATCGCGAGGCCGAGCCCCAGCAGCGCGAGAAAGCCGACATGCTGCATCACGTACGCGCGCCAGTTATCGCGCTCGGCGCGCGCCTTCTCCGCGAAACGCTCGCTCATCCAGCGGTGGCTGCCGAAATGCCGGAGCGTCTCCATCGCGTTGATCGCGCCGCCGACGAACCGCGCATTGTCCTGCCCGGCCTCGATCGCGCGATCCAGGTACACCCGCGAGCGCCGCGCGGAAACGATCGCGATCGTCACCGCGATCGCGCCATACGCAGCGGTGATGGCCGCCACTTCGAGGTTGATCATTGCGCCCAGCGTGACGAGGGTGAAGACGATCTGGAGCGTGCCGGGGATCAAATCCATCAGCGCAAGCTGCACGAGCACCGCCAGCGCGCGGCTGCCGCGCGTATTCGCGCTCTGGATTTCGGTGGGATTGTGTTCGACGAAGAACGCCGTGGTTTTCTTCAGGACGCGCTCGAAAAAGCGCGTGCTGGTGATGAATCCCAGATTCCCGGACGTCATGAAGGCGAGGTACTGCACGACGCGTTGCAGCGCGCTGGACAGGCCCAGCAGCACTGCGTAGACCACGAAGCCCGCCATGAGCGCGTGCAGCGCGCCGCGATGCGACAGCGCGTCGATCAGGCGCGAGAACAGATACGGAGCGGCAACGGCGGTGGCACTCGACAGCACGACGACGGCCGCAACCGTCAATAACATCCAGCGATCGGCCTTCCAGTAGGCGCGCAGCACCTCGGTGATTGGATTCGGTGCGTGGTGTTCGTTCATGGCGCAATGGACCGGGGCGCGGCCCGGATGGCGACAGGCGGCCAAAAAGTCTAGCAGACTGAAAGAAAGCCCACCGCATCGTTCGGGCTGCACGACGGTAGCCGCATGCAGTTGCGCTGTGACATCAGAAAACGCGAGCACCGCGGCCCCCCATCGTGCCCCTGCCCTCTTGTCGTTGCGCCCCGCGACCGGTCTGGCCGGCAACGCTCTTCCCTCCTCGAAAGGCTCACGAACATGAACGTTGCCGATACCGGCCCGACCGTACGCGTGGTTGGGAGTAGACGACTACGATGAATGGCTGCCGCAGTGGGATCACAACCGCTTCTATAGCCGCTTCGACGCCACACGCGCTACCGCCGCACATCACGTAGCTCACGTGGTCGCGCTTCTTCGACGGCTACGAACCGGTGTACGCGCTGGTCGTGCAGCGTCACTGCAGGCCCGTCGGGTTCGCGCGTTCCCTGTATACGGCCGCAGCACGACGCACATCGGGCCGTCCTGCTATCTGCAGGATCTGTCCACGCTCGACAGCGAACACGGCAAAGGTGTCGGCCGCGCACTGATCGAAGCCGTGTACGACGCCGCGCGCCGGCATCGTGCCGAACGCGTGCACTGGCTGGCAGCCGCACGTGACGGATCACATAGCGCATCGACGACCCGCCACGTACACCCCGACCGTCGGGCGGACATGGCTTCACGACCCCGGGTAGCCCGCGGGATACAAATTCGTCCTTTCACCGGATTTTTGTATCCTCGGGGACACCATTTCGATGTGTCGGTTTTCGTTGCCATTAATGGGTCGTAACATTTCTCCTGACCGGCCATTCCCCTGCTCTGCAGCGTCAAACGTCGGCTATACATTCCCCGCACGTCCAACGAATCAAACGTCCTCGGCCTCCCCCGACGCCTGCCCCGTCCCCGATCGTTCCGTCGGCGTACCGTTGATCGCAGCCACGAGCGCCAGCACCCCGCGCCTTTCTCGCGGCTTCAGTTCTCGAAAGCCCGCGAGGAGCAGTTCTTCGTCGCCGGTTAGCGCCAAAGTTCCGGGGTCCGACGGGCGACCGGTCAGCAGATACTGAACGTCGACGCCAATCTCAGCAAGTCGGGTCAGATAGCTGGCATCCGGAATCCTCGAGCCCTGTTCATAGTTGGACTGAGCCTGTTTCCGAACACCTCCTGCCTCGCCGAATTCGGCCTGGTTCATTTGCAGGCGTCGTCGCTCCTGCTTCAAGCGAAGCGAAAAGGAATTCATTTGTGGATTTTCTGTTGACATGAACTCATTTGTTGACTATCGTTTGCATGTACTCAGTTGTGTCTCGGGATGGACAAGAGCACTGAGAAGCTCCGGCTCCTGCCTGCAGACGATCTCGATGCATCGGAGGACTCATGCCATTCACGTACGAAATCTGCGGCGCACTCCCGGTCGTCGGTAGCTTCCGACGCAATCACGCACAGCAGTTCGCGCAGAGCTTGGCCGCTTCCGCGACCGTCTACTGCGTCACCGATGCCGTCACGCATTCGGTCATGATCCGCCTTCGCGGTGCACTTACCGATCAAGAGGTCGCCTCCATTGAAGGTAAATTGAAAGAATTCTCCCGGAAGTGGGCCCGAACCGCCGCCGTATTCAGTCGCATACGGTTCGGGGAACAATCTCTCATGCCCCTCACGCCGGGCCGACAGGTCGAACAGTTGCAGGATCCGGCGAAAGAATACGTACGGCATCACGCGTCTACGCCGCCACATTCTGATACTCAAAACACTCAGGTACTGGGAGCTCCGCTCGGATGATCCGCCTAGCCTACCTAAAAGCTGAGATTCTCGACCCAATCGGGACATTGATTTCACCCCAACCTCTGGAGGTTCGCAATGGAAGAGCCCGCACCGTACAGCCTCTCAGGTGCACTGTCCGTCCAGGACGACTTGGACGATGAGCAACTCGATCGGGTATCCCGGCACCTGAGCGGTATCGCCAGCGTGTACGTGAAACACGACACCGTCGCGCATACCGTTTCGTTGTGCATCTCGGGTACGTTGATGCGTGACGATGCGCGTTACATCGAACAACGCATCGAACGCTTCGCCGAAGAGCATGCTCGTGCGGCCTCTATTCTACTTAGCGAGTGGAACGGCGTGACGAGCGAGCTTGTTGTCGGAATGAACTGGGACGCCCAGTGCCTCATCAAGCTGGCAGCGATCCAGGAACAACTTGGAAAGCTCCCGGAACGATATTTCGATTTTCTCTTGCGACTGGAACCCGCAGGTGCACCAGCGCGTGGCAAGCAGTTCTTGTCTGTTTCGATCGAGACCAGCGACGATCAGCAGGTTGTATAACGCAAGTTCAGCGTTGCGGACACGCTGCGAGTATAAGATGTCGAGGTGCGAAAGCACGGTGCCGACTCGCGCTCGTTCAGCATAGGTGCGCGCGATGAGTCGGTCACACATTCGAATTGAAAATCGCGCGAAGCATCCGCGTCGCCTATCAGTCGCACGCGCTCAACGCAATGGCCGAGCCTTGATCCACAGAAACAGCGGCACGCGCGCCCACTGCTTCAACTGATCCGTATCGGCATGATCGGGCGGCGGTTCGCGCAACGACACGATCGCGAACCCGGACGCTTCCAGCGCCTCCATGTACGCCTGCAGCGGCAGCGACCATCCTGCAAAATGCATCGACAGCCCGTCACGCGTTTCCATGCCGTCGAAATGCTCACGCCCGAAATAGCTGCCCGTCAGCACGAACGGCGCATCGGGCTGTGGCCCGGCAAAGGCGCCGCGATCGCGGAACGGATGCACGATCGAGATGAATAGCGTCCCATCCGGCTTCAGCACGCGGCGCGCCTCGTTCAGCGCGCGCGGCATGTCGTCGAGATCCATCAGCACGTTGTACGCCATCACGAGATCGAAGCTGGCCGCGTCGAACGGCAGCGCCGCCGCGTCGGCGAGTTGATAGCGATGCGCGGAATCCGCGTGGCGCGCCGCGTCGAGCATCGCGGGCACCGCGTCGCTCGCGGTCACGTCGTAACCGAGCGCCTTCAACTCACGGCTCACGCGGCCTTCGCCGCAGCCGACCTCCAGCGCGACGCCCGTGCCGCGACCGATGTAGGCCGCGAGCCCCGCGCGATATTTCCAGAACGCATCGTGGCCCGGCTTGCCGGCCCAGCCAATCCATTGGTCAGCGACCCGCGTCCAGTGTTCGGTAATGGCTTTCGTGCCGGTCATGCGTGCTCCCGATCGGTCTGCGTCGTTGGCCCAGGATGCGCATGGTAAGCCGAAGCGAATCGACGCGCGCTTGCATGCAAGCGGCATCCGATTTCCCTCGTGAGCAAGCTGGTTGTTTCGCTCAATCCCACGGATTCAGGATCGCGACACCGGTTTCAACGAAATCGGCAACGTTGCGCGTCACGACCGTCATGCCGTGCACGATCGCCGTGGCGGCAATGAGCGCGTCCCGCTCGGATCGCTGGTCCGGCACATGGAGCCGTGCGCATCGTTGCGCGACAGCAGTATCGACCGGTAACACGCGACCAGCGAACTCGGGCAGGACTTGCCCGTCAAGCCATGCCCTGAGCAGCGCGCCCTGCTCCGCATCTCCGCGCTCGATCTGCAAGACACCTGTCTCCAGCTCCATGATCGTGATCGCCGAGACAAACAGCACCGACGCATCGACGGTCGAACACCAGGCTGCCACGTTCCTGTCCGCCTTGCCCGCCCGCACTTTCCGGAGTTCCGAAACCACATTGGTATCGAGAACGAACATCATCAGAAATCGACCTCCTTGATCTTGACGTTCGCGCGCGGCGGGTCGAATTCGACGTCCTCGACACCTGGCATGGCGAGCGAGTCGGCAATGTTGCGCTGCTGCCGGGTGAGACGCTGGTATTCCTCGAAACTCAGCAACACGTGGGCAGGCCTGCCGCGGTCGGTGATAAACACGGGGCCGTCCTTTGTCGCCTTCTTTGCCTTGGTCACGTCCTGGTTGAGCTCACGACTCGAGAGTGTGGTGATGGTCACGATGAACTCCTGGAAACCATATATGTAGGTATGTTACTACAATATATGACTGCGTGTTATTCCTCACGCTGCGCGGCGGGTTCCTCGCGATACCTGTAGCAACGTCCTACAGTTACGAGAAACGCCCCGCACCGCCGCGCATCGCCCCCGCTCGACGATGCGCATCCGATTCCGAGGAAAGTCCATGCCGAGCATCCTGGCCCCCGCCAATCTCCCCGCGAGCCCCGTCGCGGCGGAAACGCGCATGGTGCACGATGTGGCGACGCTCAAGCTGTCCGACTACCGTTCGGCTGATGGTGCGTCGTGGGTCATCTCGACCATCACGCCGGCAGCGGACAGCGGAGCGAACGTCACCGGCACGACGTATTTCGACACCGCGAAAGGCCAGACCGTCCCGGTACCCGACGCGCGCCGCCGCTATGCGAATCGCGGCATGTGGCAGGTCGTCGCGAGTTCGAGCCCGGCAGTGCCCGCGACGGGCCGCTACGACTGGCTCACGCTCGCGTGGCTGCCGATCAACCGGCGGCCGCTGCCGCAAACGCCCGAGCATCTGTATTCGCCGTTCATTCGCGGCGGCACGATCGTCTATCGGTGGAATCCGTCCGCGGAAGGCGGCGAGCAGTTCGGCAACGTGCGGATGATCTTTCCGGAGTGGACGCAGCAGGTGGCCGATGCGTTGCGGTCCACGCCCGCCGCGGTGCAGGACCGCGCGTGGTCGGCCCCGCAACCGGCGCTCGACCGCCTGAAAGCCGACACGAACCCGATGACCGCCGTGCTCGACTTCGGCGATGCGCTGCGCGACGAACCGGTGGAACGGATCGTTGCAGGGCTGCCCGCGCTGCTGCGGGTGAAGGACCGGCATGAACTGTCGGCGATCGTGTTCCTGTGCCTGTCCGCGCCGCGCGCGGAAGACCGGCCGCGCTTCGTCGAAACGATCAACGCGTCGATCGCGGGCACCGACGACCGCGCCCGCCTGCTGGCGATCGCGTATGGCGCGTTCGCGGCGGGGCGGACGCAACCGGTTCCGTTCCGCGACGGCGCGCAGAGGGCGCTCATCGACGATGTATTCGGCGCACTGAAACAGCGCACGATGGCGCTCGGTGTGCCGGTCACGCAAGGCTCGCCGTGGTACGAGTTCTTTACGGCGTATCGGCTGGGTGAAGCGGTGTCGGGCAACGGCCAGTAATCGCCAGCCAGGAGACGCCGCCGCGCAAGCTATAGCGAATCTCCACCGCCGTTCATCACGCACTGCCCATTATTTCGACCATTCCTCGGTGCAATCGCGCCGCGTCGACCAAACACCGCATCGATTTTCGATCTATTCGACGATTTGAATGGAATCGCTCCGTGCTAGATTCCCGCTCGGCCACAGAGCCCATTCCAATAACCTCAATCAAAGACCAAATCATGAAATCTCTTATCCGCCATGCCGCTCTGGCATTCGTGACGATCGGCTTCCTATCGGGCTGCGCCAGCAGCGTGACGCGCGACGCCAGCGATACGGCCGGGGCCGCCGTGACCGCATCGACGACCCCATTCGGCAAGAAGCCCGTGATCGTGACGGTCACGCTCGACAATGCCGCGCAGGAAGCGTTGAAAGACAACCTGAAGTTCGACGCAAAGAAACTGCAGGAGAAAATCGAACATGCACTGGACGCACGCAAGCTGCTGGCCAAAGCGGATGCAACCGATGCGATGCACCTGAACGTCGAAGTCACCGGCATTCGCGTGCGCTCGAGTTTCTCGGCCGTCATGTTCGGCTTCATGGCCGGCAGCGATTACGTCGACGGCACCGTCACGTTCACCGATGCCGACAATCACCCGGTCGACCACTTCAAGGTGTCGGCGTCGTATGCGCTCGGCGGTATCGCCGGCATCGACAGCATGCGTATGGACTGGCTGTACGAGAAATTCACCGAGAAGACGCTCGCGACGCTCGATCCGACGACCGCCGCCACGCAAGGCGACGCGGCACCGGCAGCGTCGAGGAAGCTGTAAAGCCCGCCGCCCGACGGATCGCGGATGCGCGGCCCGTCGGGCCATGGCGGCAGACCCGGTGCTGCCATCAACGCACGGCCTCGCCGGTCGCGAACCGACCATCATGCGTCCTGCAATGCGCGAGTGAATGCCCTGTGCTCGCATCTGGCAGCGGTCCTATTCCGTTAAATCAGCCGATATGCATCGGAGTGCGGCCGCGCCCACCGACCGCCACAAGGCATTCACGCGCGCACGCATGACAACAAAAAAGCGGCCGCTCGCGAGCGGAGCGGCCGGCAAGGAGAGATCCCTAGGCGGGATACCGGTGGACACCACACCAAACCGGTCTGCGTATTGTTGATGAACGGTATGCCGTTGACCATCAGACTGGTCTGATTCGCTGCAAGCTTGCGTGAACATCACGCCCTCGTGAGCTGCCCGGGGCACCCATCGCGACCCGCAATACGCCGTTACGTTCTTCGACGGAACCCCCATACGCGACAACCGGTCGAAACGCCGCACGACCGTCGAAGGCTTGAGCACTGCGACGGCCCACCAGCTCTCCTGTCCCGCTCGATCACGTCCATTCTTCCTATTTCATGCTGAGTATCGGTCCCTTCTCGATCCGCGTCGCCGCGGTAGCCGTCGCCGCGCTGCTGGCGTGGCTCGTCGCGCGCGTCATCCAGCGCCGTCCGCCCGACGGGCATCACAAGAGCGCGTCGAGCCTGATCCTCGACGTGCTGCTGCTCGGGTTGATCGCCGCGCGCGTCGGTTATGTCGCTCAATGGTGGCCGGACTATGCGGCGTCGCCGCGCGCGATCGTCGCGCTCGGCGATGGCGGCTTCGACGCGCGCATCGGTATCGCGGCCGCGCTGGTGTTCGCCGGCTGGCGCTTGCGTCGCCTGCCGGCGCTGCGTCGGCCGGTACTGGCCGGCATCGTCGCCGGCCTCGGTGCGTGGGGCATCGCGCAAGGCACGCTGGCGACGCTGCAGCGCGGCGCGCCGCCGCTTGCCGCGATGCCGCTCCAGGCACTCGATTCAACGCCCGTGTTGCCGGCGGGCTTCGTCGGCAAGCCGGTGGTCGTGAACCTGTGGGCGACGTGGTGCGCGCCGTGCCGGCGCGAGATGCCGATCCTCGAACAGGCGCAGCGCGACCATCCGGGCATCACGGTGCTGATGCTCAACCAGGGAGAAAACGCGCACGCCGTGCGTGCGTTCCTCGAGCAGCAGAGCCTGCGTTTCGATCACGTGCTGCTCGATCCGTCGCTGCACGCGATGCATGCGTATGGCTCGCGTGGACTGCCGACCACGCTGTTCTTCAACGCGAAAGGTGAACTCGTCGAATCGCACATGGGCGAGCTGACCGCCGCGCGCCTGAAGGACGCCATCACGCAGCGCTTCGGGCAGTAATGCCCGGCGGCGGACCAGAGGCGACGCCGCTTCATCACTTCCGAGCTTCGAGCGCGACCCACCGGTACACGAAGACCGATCCGATAGGCCTCGTCGAAAGCGTCAGCGCGATCGTGTCCAACTCGCGCAACGGCCTGCACATCGGCTGGGAGACGGATGCCTTCGCCGTATCTGTATGTGGCACTCCGCCTGATGCCACCGCCGATGTGGAATCCGCCCACGCCGAAGGGCTCGACATGAAACCGCGTGACTTCGACGCCAGGCCAGAGCATGCGCGAAAGCAGATGCAGCGCTGCATGCGTGAACACTGACGGCGCCAGTCTACGTAGCGAACCGGTCAGGCCGACGGACGCCATCACGTTACCCAGTGCCCATCACCCGCGCTACCACAATCGCACGACGCCCGTGAACCAACGGCGTGTGCACACGAATCGCCGTTCGCGGCGGCATACGTCATGCGTGCAGAATCGCGCACCCGACACCCAAACACGGCTGACGGAAAGGCGATCAGTCTCGGTCAAATAGCGGATCCGGTTCGGGTGGCCTGCCATTAACACTGCGCTGTTTACCCGTGAAGCGGGCAATATACCTGGGCTCATTCGAGCGGTCACGATGTGAGCATGTGGTGGCCGGGTCGAGTCGGGTAGCGCCGGGCTCCAATTGCCTCGCCGGCATGTGCTGCACAAAATCCACAATAGCCATTGCCATGGTTCGGTCTTCAGGGACACCGGAATGGGCCAATGCTTGTGCGACCCCACGCCAGACTGCCAATGTTTCGATATGCGCATCCCATAACGCCTTTTCTGCCCGCACATCGAGCACCGATCGGTAAAAACGCGGGGCAACTCCACGAGACTGCATTCGTAACACGGCCTGCGTCGGAAAGCGTTGTGTCTCACCGCGAGCCAGCCTCGGCGTTGCGTTCGCATCGACCCCGTGTTCGCGCAACTGGCGCGCAAACACCTCGCGCCATGTACGCAGATCCCGCTTGCGCGGATTCAGACACCGCCCGTCAGGACCACGCACCCGAACACACAAATGGACGTGCGGATGCGGTTGGTCATCGTGCTGTGCGAACACGTACAATCGTCCGTCGCCGAATATCTCGCGCGCGAACGCCCTTGACGCCTCTCGGACGGCCGCGCGGTCCGTGCCCGCGGGCATTGATAGCATCAAATTAAAGGTTTCCCGACGCCGGCTCTCTTCCGGCATCCCCCAACCACCCCACCGCCATTCGTCAAAAAGGTCCTGCAAGGCAGCCTCCCCGACCAATACGCGCGCGTCCTGGTCTTCCAGCTCGACATGACCATCGCGTGAAATATATTGCAAGTGTCGACGCACCGCACCCATGCCCTGTGCGCCTGACGCTTTGTTGGTAATCTTGACCATGACCTCGGGCGCGCGTCGAAGCGTCAAAGCCAGCCGTTCGCGTAGACGCCGCGCATCGCGCGGCAACGCCACGCCTGGCAGATGCGGGGCGCGCACATGCCGCAGCGGCTCGTGAAACAGTCGATCGCCCCAGTTGACGAGCAGCGCATCGACGTACTGTCTGGGAAACGGCATATCAACGGCTCCATCGGTCCAGGTTGGTTTGCAGCAACTGTGCGACAAAACGCAGATGTGTAAGGATCATGGCGCGCGCGTGCTCCCACTCGGGCACGTGGTGGCCCTCGCCCGTGTTGCGCGCGAGCTCACCCAGCCGCGTACGAATCGCAGCAAGCTGCCGATTCGATTCCGCAAGCAGCATCATCTCCCGATTTCCCAGTTGCGGTTCTCCGGTCAGATGGGCGCGAATTAACGCAGCAATCCATCGATTGGCGGTGAACCCCTGCACATGTGCCAGCCCTTTGATACATTCCAACTCGGCCGGCATCAGACCCACGCCGATCCGTACAAACGGCTCGCTCGGCGTCGAAAGTATTGCGGCCGTGTCCGGCGGGTCATGGGCAATGTCCAGTGCTTCGGCCACGAGCCGCCTGATGCCCTCACCGGCGCTCACCCCGTTCTGCGCACATCGTGCCTGCCACAAAGGCTTTAGCGCACCCAGTTCGACCGCAATGCGCGCTCGGTTTCGCGATCCCATGTTCGTCTACCGTTCGCCAGGTGACGGCATGGCGGGCGCGTGATTGATTTCTCGCGACGGGGCAGACGATTGCTGGGGTTCGTCCTTTTCCGCTCGCGCGGAAGGAGCCGTCGGATCGAACACGCGAGGTCGGGGAAGCTCGACGCCCTCAGCGTGAAGCGCGTCGAGCATGCGCACAGCGCGACGCTTAACACGATTAACCGAACGATCACTGAAACCCTGCTCGCGCATAGCCGCCACAATCACGGCGAGCTGAATCTCATCGTCCAGCGATCTCGAGTGGCGCACCGGTGCGCCCATGGGACGGTCTGGACTTTCGTCGCGGGCCCCCTCAGGCGTTGCAGTCGTCGCTGCTTGCGGCTGCAACCCAGGACGCTCGGAGTCGCGATCGCGTGTGTGTTCCGTGGGCGCGTTCAACTCAGAAAGACGCGCCAGGTCGGCAGGCTCCGGTGTGTACCCGCTTACCTCAATACCGATTGAAACGGCCTGCAGCCATACTTCGCGGCAAAAGGCGTCGTGCCCCGACACGCGAATGCGCGTCCACGCCTTCGCCTGCACCATATCCATCATGGAAGCAACAATGTCTGTACGAGTTTGCATCGTGACGAGATATCGCCCCCGATCCTCGAACGCCAGCGGGTACGGGGCCTCCTTCAGGAAATATTGACTGCCGGCGCGCAGGTAGCTTCGCCTAACTCGCTCTGGCGCGTCGGCGATTTCCGTGAACTTCGGCACCGAATTTATCGCGCCGGGATCGGACACACCATCCGTGCCTGCATCGTCACGCCCCGCCTCGAAGCGGCTGCCGCCAGCCTGCTCTCGTAGCAGGGCGCGCGCCGCATCAAACTCGCTGCGCCGACGCGCAAGCATTGCGAGGTAGCCGAATTGTTTTGCCGGAAAGTGGTCCGACGGACGGCGTCGCGCTATGTCGACGTCCGCAGTCCATTCAGGCTCGATGGCGTTCACGGCGAAGTCCGCACTGGGTGCGAAAAGCGCCGGCGACTGGGTATCATCCATCATGTACCTCACCGGTTATGCGTCGCGCAATGCTCAGCTGCGCGGCGTCACCGTCCATATTGCGCATGACCGAATCGCTACCGCTGCGGGTCATCGATCTCACCACGCCCGTCCACGCGTGACCTGGCTTGCGCGAGCGCGGCCGCACGTGCGGCTTTCACGCGCGCCCATGACGCTGCACGCAGCGCATCGAGCTTCACGTCCATGTCGTCGAGCCCCATTTCCCGCGCAGATTTTTTCAGCGAGGCAACCGCCCGCTCAAGCTGATCGCGGGCCCGGTCCCACGGGTAGAGCTTCGCGCGCTCACCTTCGTAGACGATCTGTACGTCTGCGCCGTTTAGGCGATGGTGCTCGTCCATCCACCGTAACCGGTCCGACGCGAATGTCATCTTTCCCTTCGCATGAAACACCACGCTGCGTGGTGCCACCTCTTGAACAAGGAAATGCTCGGTATTGAGCACCTCCCCGCGATAGGGACCTCCATTCTCTCGTGGTGTGGACATCCTCAGTACAGACCCAAACCGCCGCTCGGCCGCCATCTTGACCTCCGTGGGCACGGCGTCGAGCCCGTATATGAGTTCGCCCATCGCATGACGTGGCCCCTGGTTCGAATGCTGCCCGTCGTCCGTGGTTTCGGTGACTGGGCTCGCCGCCGGTTCGTGGGTGAAAGCCAGTTTCCCTTCCTCCGGAGTACCAGATGGCTGCGTCGACGCGCAATCACCGCCCGAGCGGTCGGCCTCGGCGTGCCGGCGCACGTCGTCCGCCCCCGTGCCGTTGTCCGTCTTCCTCGATCCCATGTCTGCGTCTCCCGTCAAGTAAAACGACATACCCTCGGTTTGCGTCCGGCTCGCCTTCGAGTCAGCCGATGCAGGCGTCGGCGTCTCCAGTACCGCACGCCGCAACAGCTCGCCGACCGCCTCCGTTCCGTCGAGCACCGCCATATCGTTAAAGTCGGTCGGCAATTGATCCGCAATATGCGCCCCTGATGCGAACCTAGGAGCGACCAGTCGTGCATGGGCACCGCGCGCCGCATGCTCCGCATGCGTAAATCCAGCACCGAAATCGGCCAGAATCACAAGCACATCCTTCGGGTGCTGCGCGCGCCATACCGTAGCCACTTTGGATAAATTTCCGCTCGACAAAGCCGCAAGCGTGTACCACCCTGTCGCCTGCCATGCCGACACGGCAGTCGCCACGCCCTCTGCAATCAGCACCGGCAAGCACGCGTCGCGTCGACACTGTTCGGGCGTAACCGACCACCAGCCTCCCGCCTTCGCACCGCCTGCCAGCGATGATTTACGCCCTTCGCAATCGATCAGCTCGAGTGTCGAAATCTGATGACCGATACGAACAGGCACGATCAACACACGTCCCACGAGAGCGGCGTCATTGGATTTCGGGGCGTATCCGAGCAGCACATGCAACTCTTCTGCTTCAAGCTCGCGCAGGGTAGGCAACGGCGCAATCTGCTTGCGCACCAGATAAGGATGGTCAGGTGCCACCGGCCGTGCCCAACGCCAGATACTCAGCGCATCCCGAGCGACCGCGGCGCGGCGCGCCCGGCGCTTGCGCTCGAGTGAGGCGTCGGCGCCCACAATGGGGGCATGCGCCGACGCGGACCGCGCCGCGCGATCGCCAAACGCGCGCGAGCCGGCCAGATCGAACCCATGCTCGCGGGCCAGCCAAAACAGCGACGCAAGCGTAATCGCCCCACTTTCGCTCGCCGAGCGCCATGTCGCACGCGCCGATCGTGCATCGTAATTCGGCGCGGTCTGGCTCCATGCATCCCACAGCTCAAAACCTGCCTCGCCAAGCCCATGCTTCACGGCGAACGCCATGTCGACCCATGTCGTATAGTCGTCAGCCGGAATCGTCGCCAAAGCAGTGCGCACTCGATCCGCCTCACTGATATAT
>NZ_BCPP01000051.1:0-15339 GCF_016586125.1 Burkholderia sp. E168m23 | reverse complement strand
CGGTCGATCAGTTCGTCGGCGTGCTGCCCGAGGGCCAGTTGCGCGCGTTCCTCGACCGGCTGCTGCCGGCGGCCGAGGAAGCCGAGCGCCGCGCCGCGCAATATGCGATGGCCGAACAGCGCTTCGACGATGCGCTCGCCCACCTCGAAGCGGCGCTGGCGCTGAACCCCGGCTACGACGACGCGCGCCTCGACCTGATCGAGCTGCTGCTCGCGCGCAACGAGGTCGACGCCGCGCGCGCGGAAACCGAGCGCCTGTCGCCGCAAACCGTGCAGAACGGCGATCCGCGCTACCAGGCGATCAAGACCCG
The DNA here is from genome assembly GCF_016586125.1 of Burkholderia sp. E168m23. Taxonomy (NCBI): domain Bacteria; kingdom Pseudomonadati; phylum Pseudomonadota; class Betaproteobacteria; order Burkholderiales; family Burkholderiaceae; genus Burkholderia; species Burkholderia sp. E168m23. Next base: position 15,029 of record NZ_BCPP01000051.1, on the reverse strand, counting down.
TTTCGACGCGCTGGACGCCACGGCCGACTTGCCGCCGACCGACGCGCTCGAAGCGCGCATCGCGGCGAATCCCGCCGATCTCGACGCGCGCTTCGACCTCGCGCAGAGCCTGATCGCGCGGCGCGCGTACGAAGGGGCACTGGAACAGTTGCTGGAAATCGTGACGCGCGATCGCGCATACGGCGACGATCTCGGCCGCCGCACGATGATCTCGGTGTTCGAACTGGCCGGCGATCGCCCCGACCTCGTCGCCGCGTGGCGACGCAAGCTGAGCATGGCGCTCAACTGAAGTACGACGAGCCGAGCCACGAAAGGCCGGGCCACGAAAGGCCGGGCCACGAGAGGCCGGGCCACGATGGCCCGGCTGACCTGCCGTATCGCTCGACGCGCGTTACCCGCGCCGCAGCATCACCCTTTCCTGCCCGCGCGTTGCACGCTCAGCCGGCCGCCTGTGCCGCGATCGCTCGCAGCGCATGCGCGGCCGCCGCGAAACCGAAGCTCGCGGTCACGCACACGCTCGAACCGAAACCCGCGCAGTTGAGCCCCGCGACGTGCGCGGCCGCGGATGGCTCCGCGCCGTCCTCGATGTCGCAGGCCGCCGCTTCAGGGTAAATCAGCGGCTCGTCCGAATACACGGCGCTGACCTTGAAACGCGCCTTCGGCCCGCGCGGAAAACCGTGCTGCTTGCGCAACTGCGCACGCACCTTCGACAGCAGCGGGTCCTGGATCGTCAGCGCGAGATCGTCGATGCGGATGCGCGTCGGATCGAGCTGCCCGCCCGCGCCGCCGACGACGATCAACGGCTGCCGTTTCGCGACGCACCACGCGATCAGCGCGACTTTCGTGCGCACGCTGTCGATCGCATCGATCACGTAGTCGAAACCGCCGCCGAGCAGTGCGTCGAAGTTGTCGGGCTCGACGAAATCCTCGATCCGGTTCACGCGGCACGCGGGGTCGATCAGCGCGATGCGCTCGGCCATCGCGTCGACCTTCGGCTTGCCGTAATTGCCGTCGAGCGCATGGATCTGCCGGTTCGTGTTGCTTTCCGCGACGTTGTCGAGATCGATCAGCGTCAGCGTGCCGACCGCGTTGCGCGCGAGCGCCTCGGCCACCCACGACCCGACGCCGCCGATCCCGATCACCGCGACGTGCGCCCGCTCGAATGCGGCCGCGGCCGGCGCGCCATACAGGCGCGCGACGCCGCCAAAACGCCGCGCGCGATCCACGTCAAGCTGGATTTCCGGGGTCGGGGTAAGATCGAAAGAACTGGGCGGGGCAGCGTCGGCGGAGGACATGGCAGCAAGGAAAACGTAAGTCGTGCAGCCCTCTATTCTGCCTGAACTCCCCGCTCCCACGCGCCACTGTGCACGCACGATTCTCGCGCGTTCGCTATACTGGCCCCAGATTGAAGCGTTTGCATAACATGACGACTCTCGCCGATCTCCGCATCAACTATTCACGTGCTTCGCTCGACGAAGCCGATGCCGCCCCCGACCCCTTCGCCCAGTTCGATCGCTGGTTCAAGGAGGCGCTCGCCGCCAAACTGCCCGAGCCGAACACGATGACGCTCGCGACCGTCGGCGCCGACGGCCGGCCGTCGGCCCGGATCGTGCTCATCAAGGGCGTCGACGAACGCGGGTTCGTCTTCTTCACCAATTACGAAAGCCGCAAGGGTCACGATCTCGCCGTGCATCCGCAAGCCGCGCTGCTGTTCTACTGGATCGAGCTCGAGCGCCAGGTGCGCATCGAAGGCCGGATCGAGAAAACCAGCGCGGAAGAAAGCGACCGCTATTTCGCGTCGCGCCCGCTCGGCTCGCGCATCGGCGCATGGGCGTCGGAGCAGAGCGCCGTGATCGACAGCCGCGCGACGCTCGAGGCGCGCGAGAAGGCCGTCAGCGAGCGCTACGGCGACAACCCGCCGCGCCCGCCGCACTGGGGCGGCTACCGCCTCGTGCCCGACTCGATCGAGTTCTGGCAGGGGCGCCCGTCGCGGCTGCACGACCGCCTGCTCTATACGCGCGACGCCGCGGCGGCGTCGGGCTGGACGATCTCGCGCCTGTCGCCGTAAGCGCGGCGCCGGTGCGCGCCGGTCGTGTCTCGTGTTGCATCCGGGTGCCCGCGCCGCAAGCGGCGGGCGCCGGTCAGGATACTTGGCTGTATTCGATTCAACGAACAAACGGAGAATCCAAATGTTCTGGGAAAAGAAGCTGGCACAGTGGGCGGATGAAGTACGGGCGAAAGCGAACATACCGGCGCGACTGGTGCTGTGGAACGGCGATCAACTCGATTTCGGCACCTTCAGCGCGCCGCAGGTCACGCTGAAGGTAAACAGCGCGTCGGCGTTGCCGCTGCTGCTCGAACCGAGCCTCGACAATCTCGGCGAGGCGTACGTGAAGGGCAAGATCGACATCGAAGGCAAGCTGTCGGACATCATCAACATCGGCTACTCGCTCGCGCGCAGCACCGTGACGAGCGCCAGCAAGCTCGCACGCGTGAAGCGCTACTTCAATCACACGAAGAGCACCGACAAGAAGGCGATCCAGTACCACTACGACGTCTCGAACGAGTTCTACCAGCTGTGGCTCGACGAGAACATGGTGTACTCGTGCGCGTACTTCGAGAACGGCGACGAGGATCTCGCCACCGCGCAGATCAAGAAGATCGACCACATCCTGACGAAGATCCAGCTGCAGCCCGGCCAGCGCCTGCTCGACATCGGCTGCGGCTGGGGCGCGCTCGTGCTGCGCGCCGCGCAGAAGTTCGGCGCGACGTGTCTCGGCGTGACGCTGTCGCAGAACCAGTTCGACCTCGCGACCGCGCGCGTGAAGGCCGCGGGGCTCGAAGACAAGATCGAGATTCGTCTGCAGGATTACCGCGAGATCGAAGGCCAGTTCGACCGCATCACGAGCGTCGGGATGTTCGAGCACGTCGGCCGCAAGAACCTGCCGCTCTATTTCTCGCGCGTGCATGACCTGCTCACCGACGACGGCATCGCGATGAACCACGGGATCACGTCGACCGACGCGGAAAGCGGCGAAACGGCGCTCGGCGGCGGCGAATTCATCGATCGCTACGTGTTCCCGGACGGCGAGCTGCCGCACATCAGCCTCGCGCTCGAAGCGGCGCAGCGCGGCGGACTCGAGGCGGTTGACGTCGAAAGCCTGCGCCGGCACTATGCGCGCACGCTCGATATCTGGACGGAAAATTTCGAAGCGAAAGCCGAGGAAGCGAGAAAGCTCGTCGACGACGAAAAATTCCGTATCTGGCGCGTGTATCTCGCCGGCTGCGCGTATGCGTTCGAGCACGACGACGTGTCGATCTTCCAGATCGTGTGCCGCAAGGCCGGACGCAGCGCGAAAACGCTGCCGTGGTCGCGGCGCTACATGTACGAACACGCGCTGCCGCGCTAGGCGGCGCATCACGCTGGGCATGCATGGGTGACGGCAGGACGCGGCGCAAGGCGCCGCCGCAACGACAGCAGCGCGACGACACCGACGAGTCGCACGCCGACGGGCAATTCGACCTGTTCGGCATGCCGACGGATGCCGCACGCGCATCGCCAGCGGACGACGAGCAACCCGCCAGCCCCGATGAGCACGTGACGCCGGACACGCCGGAAGACGCACGACCGGCACCACCGCCCGCCCGTACGACCTCCCGACCCGCCGACGACGACGAACCTGTCCCGTCGTCCGGCCTGCTGTGGGACGAACCGTCCCCGCCGGTCGCCGCGCCGAAGAAAGGCCGCCGCAAACGCGGCGTGCTTCCCGCGCCGATCTCGGCGGACGTCGCCGCCGCTGCGGCCGGCCTGCCGCCGAACGTACGGCTCGGCACGTCGTCGTGGTACTTCCCCGGCTGGAACGGCATCGTCTACGACGGCGATTTCGCGCAGACGAAGCTGTCGCGCGAAGGGCTCGAAGCGTACGGCGCGCATCCGCTGCTGAGGAGCGTGAGCCTCGACCGGTCGTTCTACGGCCCGCTGTCGGTGGCCGACTACCTGCGCTATGCGCAACAGGTGCCCGACGATTTCCGCTTCGTCGTGAAGGCGCCGGCCGCGGTGACCGACGCGGTGATCCGCGGCCGGCGCGGCGAGCCGTCCGGGCCGAACCCGACTTTCCTCGATGCCCAGCTCGCGACCCGCGAATTCGTCCAGCCGTGCCTCGACGGGCTCGGCCGCAAAGCCGGCGTGCTGGTGTTCCAGTTCTCGCCGCTGCCCGACCAACTGCTCGCTGAACCGGCCGCGCTGATCGACCGGCTCACCGCGTTCTTCGCGGCGCTGCCGTCGCTGCCGCCGGATGCCGACGGCACGCGCTACGCGATCGAGATCCGCGACGCGAGCCTGCTCACGCCGCGCTTCATCCGCGCGCTGGCCGCGCTCGGTGTGCGCTACTGCGTCGGCCTGCACGCGCGGATGCCCGACCCGCTGCGCCAGGCCGCCGCGCTCGCGCTGCTCGACGGCGACGCGCCGGGCCCGCTGATCGTACGCTGGAGCCTGCACGGCGGTTTCAAGTACGAGCAGGCGAAGGCGAAATACGAGCCGTTCGACAAGCTCGTCGACGAAGACCCAGCCACCCGCTCGGCGCTCGCCGAACTGGCCGCGCGCTACGCGCTGGCCGGGCAGCCGGTGATCATCACGATCAACAACAAGGCGGAAGGCTCCGCGCCGCTGTCGTGCATCGCGCTCGCACGCGAAATCGCCGCCGCGTGCGCACAGTGGCGCAACGAGGCGGCGTGACCGCGGTTTCCGCCGCCGCCGACGCTTACGCGCCGCGCAGCGACTTCAGCCGGTGCGAGAACTTCTGCCGGAATTTCGCGAGCTTCGGCCCGATCACGACCGAGCAATAGCCCTGCCCCGGGTTGCGCGCGTAATAGTTCTGATGATAGTCCTCGGCCGGCCAGTAGTTGCCGTCGAGCGGCACGACCTGCGTGACGATCGGCTGGCCGAACACCTGTTCGCGTTCGAGCTCGGCAATCAGGTCGAGCGCCGTGTCGCGCTGCGCATCCGAATGCGTGAACACGACCGACCGGTACTGCGTGCCGACGTCGTTGCCCTGCCGGTTCAGCGTGGTCGGATCGTGCGTCGCGAAGAAGATCTCGAGGATCTCGCGATAGCCGATGCGCGCCGGATCGAACGTCACGTTGACGACTTCCGCGTGGCCGGTGTCGCCTTCGCAGATGTCGCGATAGCCAGGGTTGCGCGTATGGCCGCCCGCATAACCCGACTGGACGGCCGTCACGCCATCGACGTCGAGAAACACGGCCTCCGTGCACCAGAAACACCCGCCTCCGAGCGTCGCGGTTTCAAGCATCTCGTTCCCCATGAAATCAGTCCCTCGTGGATGACGGCAGCCGGCACGCCAGTGCCGGCGCCATCGTTTCGCATCGCCGCTGCCCGCCCCGCGAGGCGGGAGGCAGCGGCACTTCGTCAAGTATCTCACTCGTGCGCACAACTGGCAGATCGGACAGGGCGCCGCACGCGCCCCGCCGCGTGTTTCTCGTCTACACTTAGGCACGCGCAAGCGGCGGCCAACCCGTCGCACCCGCGCAGCGTCCGATGCATGCCCGACCCCGATGCCCACATCATCTGCCGGAACATCGATATGCACGCCTTAACAGACATCGCCCGCGTCGCGGGCCCCGTCGCCGCTACATCCATCGCGCCATCGCGATGGCGCGCGCCCGGTTCACCGAGTGCGCGGCGCGCCAACCTCTCGCCTTTTCCCGCTTTCACGACCTGATGCACGGCATCGCGCGCGTCGCCGACGCGGGCGTCCGCCTGGCCGATCGCCGCGCCGGCATGATGCGCGCCGCGCGGCCACCGCAGTCCGCACGCCCGCAACGAACGGCCGTGCGTCCACGATTCGACACCATTCAGAGGACATCACCATGAGCATGCGGCCCGACCCGACGTTTCACGCTTCGCCCGAGCTTGCGATGCAGGCGCCGGCGGAGGAATTTGCCTATACGTTGTTGCTGAGCCCCGATTTTTCCAGACCCGACGCGCTCGCCGTGATCGACGTGAAGCCCGGCTCGTCGACGTACGGCAAGATCGTGCATACGGTGACGATGCCGAACACCGGCGACGAATTTCATCACTTCGGCTGGAATGCGTGCTCGTCGTCGCTGTCGCCGCTGACCGGCCATGCGTTCCTCGAGCGCCGCTTCCTGATCATCCCAGGCCTGCGCTCGTCGCGCATCTACGTGATCGACACGAAGCCGCACCCGACGCAGGCGCGCATCCACAAGATCATCGAGCCCGACGAGATCTTCGCGAAGACAGGCTATTCGCGGCCGCACACCGTGCATTGCGGGCCCGAGGGCATCTACGTGAGCACGCTGGGCGGCGCGGGCAAGGACGGCACCGACGGCGCGCCCGGCATCTTCATCATGGATTGCGAGACCTTCGACGTGCTCGGCCGCTGGGAGATCGACCGCGGCCCGCAGGACAAGCATTACGACTTCTGGTGGAACCTGCCGCGCGACTACATGGTGTCGAGCGAATGGGCGTTGCCGCCGCAATTCGAGAACGGGATCGTCCCCGAGGATCTGCTCGCGAACAAGTACGGGCACCGGCTGCATTTCTGGGACCTGCGCGCGCGGCGCAACGTGCAGACGATCGATCTCGGCGCGCAGCACCAGATGGCGCTCGAGGTGCGGCCCGCGCACGACCCGGTGCGCGAATACGGGTTCGTCGGCGTCGTGGTCGATACGACCAATCTCGAGGGCTCGATCTGGACCTGGTGGCGCGAAGGCGGCAAGTTCCATGTGAAGAAAACCGCGACGATCCCGGCCGAGCCGGCCACGGCCGACGAGCTGCCGCCGCTGCTGCAAGGATTCGGCGCGGTGCCGCCGCTCGTGACCGACATCGACCTGTCGCTCGACGACCGCTTCCTGTACGTGTCGTGCTGGGGCACCGGCGAGATGCGCCAGTACGACGTGTCGGACCCGCACAACCCGGTGCTCGCGGGGTCGGTGCGCATCGGCGGCATCGCGCGCCGTGCGCCGCACCCGAACGGCCGCACGTTCGCGGGCGGCCCGCAGATGGTCGAGATCAGCCGCGACGGCCGGCGCGTGTACTGGACCAACTCGCTCTATTCGACGTGGGACGACCAGTTCTATCCGGACGGGGTGCCGGCCGCGCAGGTGCTCGCGCACGCGGGGCCGGACGGCGGGCTGACGCTCGCCGACGACTACTGGGTCGAATTCCCCGACGGCTATCGCGCGCACCAGATCCGGCTCGAAGGCGGCGACTGCTCGACCGACTCGTTCTGCTATCCGTCGGTCAAGCGTTGAGCACCAGCCTTCACGCGCCGTTCGCGCTGTGGGCGGCCGTGCTCGCGAGCGGCGTCTATCACGGGCTCAACCCGGCGATGGGCTGGCCGCTCGCGGTATCGAACGCGCTAATGACGCGCCGCGGCAGCGCGCTCGTCGCGGCGCTCGGCTATCTCGCGCTCGGTCATGCGCTGGCCGTCTTCGCGGTGATGCTGCCGTTCGGGCTGCTTGCCGCGCTGCTCGCGTGGCAGACGGCGATCCGGATCGGCGCGAGCGCGCTCGTGATCGGCTTCGGCGCGGTGCTGCTGATCCGGCGCCGGCATCCGCGGGCGCTTGCACGGATCGCGCCGGCGCGGCTCGGCCTGTGGTCGTTCGCGGTCGCGCTCGCGCACGGCGCGGGGCTGATGCTCGTGCCGATCTACCTCGGCCTGTGCGGGCTCGACCGGGATGCCGGCCACCGCGCGGCGGCGCTGCTCGTCGATGCGCATCTCGGCATGGCGCTTGTCGTCGCGGCCGTGCATGCAGCCGCGATGATCGCCGCCGGCGGCGGGCTCGCGTGGCTCGTGTACCGCTATCTCGGGCTGAAGTTCGTGGCGCGGAGCTGGTTCAATCTCGATGCGGTGTGGGCGTCGAGCCTGATCGTGACGGGAGCGCTGTCGCTCGGGCTGGCGGCGGCGCGATAGTGCGGGCAGCGAGGACCCGTTCGCGCAACGCGGCACCGAATGGAATGGCCGCACCGTTAAAAAACGTGACGGAACGGCGCTGCCGGCTGCGCGCCGCAGTGTTCGCTACGTCACCCTGCCGTCGCGATGCGCCGCCCGACCGGGTCCGGCGGCCCCGATTCCGCTAAAATCGGGCCATGCGCACCCCTTCCCAATCGACCGCGTTGTCATTTTTCGTCCGCCGCGCCCGTCACGCCCGTGTCGTGTCGCGCCCGCCCGTCCCGTTCCGGATGGCTGCCCGATGAGCCACGCCAATCCGCCGGATTTCGACGCGGCCGCCTTCCGGCAGGCACTCGGCCAGTTCGCGACGGGCGTGACGGTGATCACGACGCGCGCGCCGTCCGGCCAGCTGATCGGCATCACCGCCAGCTCGTTCAATTCGGTGTCGCTCGATCCGCCGCTCGTGCTGTGGAGCCTCGCGCACAAATCGGCGTCGACGCCGGTGTTCCGCGGCAACAGCCATTACGTGGTGAACGTGCTCGCGGCGTCGCAACTCGACCTGTGCAAGCGCTTCTCGACCTACAAGGGCGATCGTTTCGAAGGGATCGCGCACGCGGCCGGCAACTCGGGAATGCCGGTGCTCGACGGCGCGCTCGCGTGGTTCGAATGCCACAACCGCAGCCGCTACGACGAAGGCGACCACGTGATCTTCGTCGGCGAAGTGGAACGCTGCGGCGTGCGCGCGGTATCGGAAACGGCCCCGCCGCTCGTGTTCCACGGCGGCGGCTTCCACGGCCTCACACCGCTTTGATCGCCCCCGTGCGCGCCAGTCCGACCGGCGCGCCGGCTTCGTCCTTCAGCGTCTGCAGCACGATGTTCGACCGGATGTCCATCACGCCCGGCGCCTTGTAGAGGCGGTTCAGCACGAAATCCGAATAGTGCTTGAGGTTGTGCGCGAGCACGCGCAGCAGATAGTGGCTCTCGCCCGTCACGACGAACGCGCCGACCACCTCCGGCCATTCGCGCAGCGCTTCCGCGAAGCGCTCGTGCCATTGATTCTCTTCGTTGCGCATCGACACCTGCACGAACGCCTCGAGCTCGAAGCCGAGCTTCTCGCGGCTCAGGCACGCGCGATAGTGCTCGATCACGCCCTGCTCCTCGAGCAGGCGCATGCGACGCAGGCAGGCGGATGGCGAAAGCGAGATGCGTTCGGCCAGGTCGAGATTGCTGATTCTGCCCTCCTCCTGCAGTACCGCCAGAATCCGGCAGTCGGTGGCATCGAGCGTGATCGCGTGCATTTTTGGTCCCCGTTTTCCCTCTGAGTCGAATTATCTGCCAATCCGGCGGATTGTCCATGTTTATTTCGCAAGCACTTTCTGCGAGCGTCCACCTATCATTCGAAGGATCGACTCACGCTTCGTCATGCCATGGACACACTCTGGGACATCTCGCCGCCGGTCAGCCCCGCCACCCCCGTGTGGCCGGGCGATACGCCAGTTGCCGTCGAACGCGTATGGCGGATGGAGGCCGGTTCGCCGGTCAACGTCGCGCGCCTGACGCTGTCGCCGCACACGGGCGCGCACTGCGACGCGCCGCTGCACTACGATGCCGACGGCGCGCCGATCGGCGCGGTGCCGCTCGATACCTATCTCGGCCCGTGCCGCGTGATTCATTGCATCGGCGCGTCGCCGGTCGTGCGGCCGGCCGATGTGGAAGCCGCGCTCGACGGCGTACCGCCGCGCGTGCTGCTGCGCACGTATGCGCGCGCCGCGGTCGAACAATGGGACAGCAATTTCTGCGCGGTCGCACCCGATACCGTCGACCTGCTCGCCGCGCACGGTGTGAAGCTGATCGGCATCGATACGCCGTCGCTCGACCCGCAGGAATCGAAGACGATGGACGCGCATCACCGCGTGCGCGCGCACCGGATGGCGATCCTCGAAGGCATCGTGCTCGACGACGTGCCGCCCGGCGACTACGAATTGATCGCGCTGCCGCTCAAATTCGCGACACTCGACGCGAGCCCCGTGCGCGCGGTGCTGCGCGCGCTGCCCGCGCACGCTTCCTGATTACCCGACCTACGACCCCACATCATGATGATCAAGACCCGTGAAGATGCGCTCGCGCTCGACCGCGACGACCCGCTGGCCCCGCTGCGCGACCAGTTCGCGCTGCCCGACGGCGTGATCTACCTCGACGGCAACTCGCTCGGCGCGCAGCCGCGCGCATCGGCCGCCCGCGCGCAGCAGGTGATCGGCGCCGAGTGGGGCGAAGGCCTGATCCGCAGCTGGAACACCGCCGGCTGGTTCGCGCTGCCGCGCCGCCTCGGCGACAAGCTTGCGACGCTGATCGGCGGCGCGCCCGGCGAAACGGTCGTGACCGACACCATCTCGATCAACCTGTTCAAGCTGCTGTCGGCGATGCTGCGCCACCAGGCGGAGCGCGCGCCCGAGCGCCGGGTGATCGTGTCGGAGCGCTCGAATTTCCCGACCGACCTGTATATCGCGCAGGGGCTGATCGAGCAGCTCGGCGGCGGCTACGAGCTGCGCCTGATCGACGATCCGGCCGACCTGCCCGGCGCGCTCGGCGCGGACACGGCCGTCGCGATGATCACGCACGTGAACTACCGCACCGGCTACATGCACGACATGCCGGCCGTCACGCAGCTGGTGCACGACGCCGGCGCGCTGATGCTGTGGGATCTCGCGCACTCGGCCGGCGCGGTGCCGGTCGACCTGAACGGCGCGCGCGCGGACGGCGCGGTCGGCTGCACGTACAAGTACCTGAACGGCGGCCCCGGCTCGCCCGCGTTCGTGTGGGTGCCGCAACGCCATCTCGCGCATTTCTCGCAGCCGCTGTCCGGCTGGTGGGGCCACCGCGCGCCGTTCGCGATGCAGCCGGGCTTCGCGCCCGATCCGGGCATCGCGCGCTTCCTGTGCGGCACGCAGCCGATCGTGTCGATGTCGATGGTCGAATGCGGGCTCGACGTGTTCCTGCAGACCGACATGGACGCGATCCGCCGCAAGTCGCTCGCGCTGACCGACGCGTTCATCGCGCTCGTCGAAGCGCGCTGCGCGGGCCTGTCGCTGAAGCTCGTCACGCCGCGCGCGCATCACCAGCGCGGCTCGCAGGCGAGCTTCGAGCATCCGCACGGCTACGAAGTGATGCAGGCGCTGATCGCGCGCGGCGTGATTGGCGACTACCGCGAGCCGTACGTGCTGCGCTTCGGCTTCACGCCGCTCTATACGCGCTTCGCCGACGTGTGGGATGCGGTCGAGACGCTGCGCGACATCCTCGCCACCGACGCGTGGAAGGCACCCGAGTTCGCCGAACGCGGCGCGGTGACCTGACCGGTTTTGCGCGGCGCGCCGCCGTTGCATGCCGCAGCTGCATGCGAAGCGCGCCACGCGTTCGTCATTCAAATCTGGAGATAGTCGTGAATTCTGGTCATATGCAGCCCCCCGGCGGCGACGCGCCGGCAGGCTGCCCGTTCTCGGGCGCACGCGCCGCACAACCGGCGCAAGCCCCGCACGAAGCCCCGCACGTGCCGGGCGAGGCCGACGCTCAAGCCGGCTGGCACAACGCGCAGCTCGATTTCTCGAAGTCGATGAGCTACGGCGACTACCTGTCGCTGAATTCGATCCTCGACGCGCAGCATCCGCTGTCGCCCGATCACAACGAGATGCTGTTCATCATCCAGCATCAGACGAGCGAGCTGTGGATGAAGCTTGCGCTGTTCGAATTGCGCGGCGCGCTCGATGCGGTGCGCACCGACGCGCTGCCGCCGGCGTTCAAGATGCTCGCACGCGTGTCGCGCATCCTCGAGCAACTGGTGCAGGCGTGGAACGTGCTGTCGACGATGACGCCGTCCGAGTATTCGGCGATGCGCCCGTACCTCGGCCAGTCGTCCGGCTTCCAGTCGTACCAGTATCGTCAGCTCGAATTCCTGCTCGGCAACAAGAACGCGCAGATGCTGCAGCCGCATGCGCACCGGCCCGACATCCTCGAACAGGTGCGCGCGACGCTCGAGGCGCCGTCGTTCTACGATGAAGTCGTGCGACTGCTCGCGCGGCGCGGCTTCCCGATCGCGGCAGAGCGGCTGGAGCGCGACTGGACCCAGCCGACGCGGCACGACGAGACGGTCGAGGCCGCGTGGCTCGAGGTCTATCGTCATCCGCAGCAGCACTGGGAGCTGTACGAGATGGCCGAGGAACTCGTCGATCTCGAGGATGCGTTCCGCCAGTGGCGCTTCCGTCACGTGACGACGGTCGAGCGCATCATCGGCTTCAAGCAGGGCACCGGCGGCACGAGCGGCGCGCCGTACCTGCGCAAGATGCTCGACGTCGTGCTATTCCCCGAGCTCTGGCACGTGCGCACCACGCTGTAACGCACGCCACGCGCCCGCCGTCACGACGATCACGACGACGTGCGGGCGAGCGCCTCCCCTTCGCGCGGCTGCGCCGCCGCGCGCGACAGCCGCGGAATGTGCCGCCGCATCGCGAGCAGCGCGATGCACACCACCCCCATCGCGACGGCCAGCATCGTCAGGTACGCACCCGCGCCGCCCGCCGTGATCACGATCGCGCCCGCGAACGCGCTGAGGATCGCGCCGAGCCGACCGAACGCGAGCGCACTCGCGGTGCCCGTCGCGCGCACGGCCGTCGGATAGATGTACGCGCACAGCGCATACATCGTCGACTGCACCGCGTTGACGAACAACCCGTGCAGACCGAGCCCGACGATCAGCCAGCCGGTATGGCGGCTGGCATCGACGCCCATCAGCCATACCGCGCTCGCCGCGCCGCCGATGCTGCACAGCGCGAGCGGCCAGCGTGACCCCGCATGCGCGATCGCCCATGCGCACAGCAGCGCACCGATCACGCCGCCGAGGTTGTACGCGGTGAGGCCCGAGCCCGCGACCGACACGCTCAACCCGCTCGCCGCGAGCATCGTCGGCAACCAGCTGAACGCCGCGTACACGGCGAGCAGGCACATGAAGAACGCGCACCACAGCGCGATCGTGTCGCGCGCCTGGCCGCTCGCGAACAGCGCGCCGAAGCCGCCGCGGCTGCCCGGCGCACGGGCGTCCTTCGTATCGGTGAACACGGTGCCCGGTGCGACCGGCCGCTGCATCCGCGCGAGCAGCGCGCCGAGTTCCGGCCAGCGTGCGGGGCGCCGCGCGAGATAGCGCGGCGATTCGGGCAACGCGCGCACCAGCACGAAGCCGAGCACGAGCGGCAACGCGCCGCCCGCGAAGAACAGCCCGCGCCAGCCGTAGCGCGGCAGCACCTCGTGCGCGAACAGGCCGGCCAGCATCCCGCCGAGCGGCACGCAGACGATCGTCGCGGTCACCATCATCGTGCGGCGCCGCGCGGGCGTGTATTCGGCGGTCATCGTCGTGGCCGTCGGCAGCGCGCCGCCGATCCCGAGCCCCGCGCAAAAACGCAGCATCGCGATCGTCGCGACGTCGGGCGCGAACCCGATCGCGCAGGTCGCGATGCCGAACAGGAACACGCTGCCGATCACGGCCTGGCGGCGGCCGTAGCGGTCCGCAACGATCCCCGCGCAGGCGCTGCCGATACCCATCCCGACCAGTCCCGCCGCGACGGCCGGCGCGAACGCACCGCGCGTGATGCCCCACTCGCGGATCAGCACCGGAATCGCGAAACCGATCAACTGGCCGTCAAAGCCGTCGAGCACGATCGCGAGCGCGGCGAGCAGCACCACGCAGCGCTGCATCAGCGTGAACGGGCCGTCGTCGAGCGTCGTGCCGATGTCGATCGACGACGGCCGTTCATTCAGTGCGTCGGGCGTGCTCATGCGGCCTCCGATGCACCGCGCGGCGGCGGCAAGATGCGCGAACGGTGCGCGACAAGACAACGGCATTCAATGGTTTTCATGGCGTCTCCGGTTGTCCGGGCTGGCGCGCGCACGCGTGCCCGAATCTCATGCTGTGCAGTCGAGCGGCGCCCATCGATCGGCGCCGGTGTCTCGTCCCACCCTTCACGATCCGGCGCCATCGCCCCGCGGGCGCGGCATCCGTATCGTCATGCGGCGCCAGCCGGCCGCTGGCCTGTTGCTCAATTCGTCCGTGCGTCGATCAAGCGGACCAGCGCGAGCAGCGTCTCCGCATGCGGCACCGCGACGCCCGCTTCACGCGCGGCCGCGACGACCTTGCCGCTGATCGCATCGATTTCGGTGCGACGGCCCGCGAGCACGTCCTGCAGCATCGACGGGCGATGGCCGCGATGGTCGCGGATCGCATGCTCGACGTTGCGCGCGATGCGCTCGCCGTCGACCGCGATGCCCTTCGCGCGCGCGACGGCGGCCGTCTCGGCCGCGATCGCGAGCGCGAGCCGCGGCCCGTCGTGATGATGGCCGAGCTGGTCGACGGTGCAGCCCGTCGTCGCGCACAGCGTGTTGAGCGCCGCGTTGAACGCGACCTTCTCCCAGATCGCGGCCCATACGTCGGCGTCGAGCGTGCACGCGAGCCCCGCGCGCGACAGCGTGTCGGCTACGGCTGTCGCAAAGGGACGTACCGCGCCGTCGGCCGTCATCATCCGGATCGTGCCGGCGCCGTGCGAGCGCACGTGCGCAGGGCCGGCCGCATCGGCCGGCCACGTCGTCACGCCGACCAGGATGCGCTCGAGCGGCACGAACGCGTTCAGCGTCTCGACGTTGCCGAGCCCGTTCTGCAGCGTCAGCACGAACGTGTCCGAGCTCAGCAGCGCCCGCACGCCGTCGAGCGCCGCCCGCGTATGCAGCGATTTCGTGAAAACGATCAGCAGGTCGAACGGTGTGTCGAGTGCTGCGGCCGCGTGCGCATTCGCGGCTTCCGGCCGCACGGCCTGCAGCGTGCGAACGCGCCGGTCGCCGCGGTCGTCGTCGATGCGCAGCCCGTCGCGGCCGATCGCATCGAGATGCGCATCGTTCACGTCGATCAGCGTGACGGCTTCGCCGCTTTCGGCGAGCCGCCCGCCAAACAGCGAGCCCATCGCGCCCGCGCCCAGAATTGCAATTCTCATCGTCGGCGCCTCGTCAGAACGGATAGTGGCGCGTCGTATAACTTCGTATAATGTATGCTATACGAAGTTA
>NZ_BCPP01000050.1:0-15344 GCF_016586125.1 Burkholderia sp. E168m23 | reverse complement strand
GCGCGTCGCCATAGAGCGGATCGACCGTCGTGTTCGTGACGATCGTGACGGACGAACCCTTGATGTGGGGCGCGAACAGCTCGGTGCGGCCGATCAGGCCGGCGCCAATATGAATCGGATAGGCGCGGTCGCCCAGATCGACGTTGACAGTAATCATGCTTGTAGCGGCTTGGCGATGACGCCGGCCAGTTCGAGTTGCATCAGCACCATGTTGACGAGACCGTTGACCGACGGACGGCCGGTCTCGATGACGAAATCCGCGCATTCGCGGTACAGCGGGTCGCGCGCTTCGTACAGCGCTTCGAGACGCCCCTTCGGATCTTCCGTCTGCAACAGCGGGCGGTTCTTGTCCTTGCGCGTGCGCAGCCACAGATCGTGCGGATTGGCGCGCAGGTAGACGACGATGCCGTTGGCTTTCAGGCTGTCGCGATTTTCCGGGCGCAGCACCGCGCCGCCGCCCGTCGCGAGCACGATGTTCTCGCGCTGCGCGAGATCGGCGATCACCTGCGTTTCGCGATCGCGAAACCCGGCCTCGCCCTCCAGCTCGAAGATCACCGGAATGCGCGCGCCCGTGCGGGCCTCGATTTCGTGGTCGGAGTCGAAGAACGTCCTGTCGAGACGACGCGCGACCGCACGGCCCACGGTGGTCTTACCCGCTCCCATAAGGCCGACGAAAAATACGTTTGCATGTGGGTCCCGCGCTTGCAACGGCTTCCTCTGCTTCAATCTTGCTGGTGTGTGGCGCAGCTTACTGGCAAAGCGGCTGCCTTGTCGAGCCTGCGCCGGCGGCTTCCGGCCCCGTTTCCTCGGCATCCGCGTCGCCCGCGCCCGGTGCGCCGCAACGCGCATCGACGACGGTCGGCGTGATGAAAACGACCAGTTCGTTGCGCTGGTCGCGCTGCGCGCGGTGCCGGAAAAGCGCGCCCAGAATCGGTATTTTGCCCAAGAGCGGCACCCGCGTCACATCGTTCCGGTTCAGTTGCTCATAGATGCCGCCGATCGCGACCGTCCCGCCATTCTCGACCTCGACACGCGTTTGCACATGCTTCGTATGGATGGCGGGGCCGGCTCCGGTCGGCTCGCCGACGCTGTCCTTCGTCACGTCGAGATCGAGCACCACGCGCCCGTCCGGCGTGATCTGTGGCTCGACTTCGAGCTTGAGCGTCGCGCGGCGGAACTGCACACCGCTCATGCCGTTGCCGACCTTCGCCTGGTACGGCAGCTCGGAACCCTGTTCGACGATGGCCTTGACGCGATCGGCCGTCACCACCCGCGGACGCGAAACGATCTGGCCCCGTCCCTGCGCCTCGAGCGCGCTCAGTTCGATGTCGAGTACGCGGCTGAGTGGCGCGGCGAACAGCGTGAAACCGGCGGTCGCCGCGTCGAACCCGCCCAGCGGCCGCGCGGCAAGGTCGAGCGCGTTGCGTGCGTTCGCCGTGAAGGACGCGCCTTCGGCCGCTGGCGGCCGCCCCTGCGCACGCAGCGCGACGCGGGCCCCGAGGTTGCGCGAGAAACCCTGCTCGCCTTCGACGATGCGGGCCTCGATCCGGACCTGCCGCGACGGCCGGTCGATCGCATCGATCAGGCCCGCGATCTGCGTGATGCGCGGCGCGAGATCGGTGACGAACAGCAGGTTCGTGCGGGGATCGGCCGCAGCAGCACCGCGCTTCGACAGCAGACGCTGGCCGGTCGCGCCGGCCAGCAGCCGTTGCACGTCCTGCGCGCGCGGATAGTGCAGCACGAACGTACGGCTAGCGAGTGGCTCCAGATCGGCGGCCCGCGCATGCATTTCGAAGCGCTCGCGTTCGCGCGCGGCCAGCTCGGCCGCCGGTGTCACCCAGATCACGTTGCCGCGCCGGGACATCGCGAGCCCGTGCGTGTCGAGCAGCGTGTCGAACGCCTCGCGCCAGCGGACATTATTCAGACGTAACGTCACCGTGCCGCGCACCTGCTCGCCGACGACGATATTGAGCCCCGTGAACCGCGCGATCGCGTCGAATGCGGCCGCGAGCCCGACACCCTGCAGATTCAGCGAGATCCGCCGCGCGTCGTCCGCATCGCCCGGTTGCCGGGCCGCCGCGTCGCTCATCCGGGCCGGCGGCGCCAACGGGATCGGCGGCCCCTCCAGCGTGGGGGTCGTTGCGGCGGTTTCCGTCGGCAGTGCCGTGCGCGCCGCCTGATCGAATGGCGGCGGGCCGGCGTCCTGCGCTACCGCACCGTCCCCGCCGTCGGCCACGCGCAGCGGCTGCGGCAAGTCCGGCACCGACACATCCGTCGCCCCGGCGGGCCAGACCGCGGGCAGCGGCGGCAACGACGCGCCGGCGTCGGCCGCCGTCACGCCGGCCCAGATGGCAAATAGCCAACAGCCGTGTTTCGTCATGGCCGGCCTCCGTCGTCCAGGACGAGCCGCTGCGCTCCGTCCGCCGTCGCAAGCGTCACGGCCGCGCGCTCGACGCGCACCACGCGCGCGGCCCCGAGCAGGTCGCCAGGCGCGACGGCGGTGAACGCGCCATCGCCGTCGTCGAACAACGCGAGACCGGCGCGCGCGTCGCGAATCGTGCCGGCAAGGCGCGCCGTGTGCCCCGCCGCTTCGGCCGGGCCAGCCTCGCCGAACGGATCTGCGTCGGGCGCCGCCGCGCGAACCGGCGTGTTGTCCGGAGCAGCCGTTGTCGCCGGCAGCGCCGGAAACACGTCGACGGACATGTCCACCCGCGCCGCCGCCATGCCACGCTCGATACGCAGCGCCGTCGGTACCGCCAGCACCGGGAAGCGCGCGAGCCCGCCAACCATGTGCAGCAGCGCGCGAAAACCGCCATCCGCGGCGATGTGCACGGTGCGCCGGCCATCCGGTTCCGCGCCATCGGCGCGCTGCGGTTCGATCGATACGCCGCGCAGCCCGCTCGACGCGGCGAGATCGGCCAGTTCCAGCATCAGTGCCGCCCATTCCGGCGCATGCGGCGAATGATCGTCGCGCGTCGACGCACGATGTCCGTCGCGTCGTTGTCCCGCGGCAGCGAGCATACGCTGCGCGTCGGCCGCGCGCGCCTGCGCTGCGGCGAGCAACGCGCGACTATGGGTCAGCCCGCTCCAGTCGGCGGCATTCGCCAGATGAATGCCGCCAGCCAGCACGGCCACGAATGCCAGTACACACCCCGTGGCATGCACGGCCGCCGGCGACACGCGCGGCAGGCCGCCCGACCCGGCGCCTCCGCGCAGCGCCGGCCGATGCACGAGCGCGGTCATGCGCCACCTCCCGATACCGTCCGCGACGACATCGCGTCGTGCCAGCGCAACTGCACCGAGAACCGGAACGGCATCCAGGCCGTGGCAGCCGGCGCGTCCGAGGCAGGCTTCAACGTCTCTATATCGATCCGCCAGTCGCGCTGCTCGCGCGCCATCGCGGCGAGCCACCGCGCAGCTGCCCGGTAACTCGCGGCACGTGCATCGAGCACGGCGCCGGTCGACGTCATGCGCAGCGCGTCGAGCCGGATATGATCGGCACGCACCTGCATGAGGGTCGCGAGCAACCCTGCCACGCGCCGGTAGGGCGCGGCCAGCGCAGCCGCTTGCGCGTCGCGCTGCGCGACGGCGGCAGCGGCATTGGCGGCGCGTGTCGCAGCCGCCACCTGGGGCTGCAACTGCCGCAGCCGCGTCTCCACGCTGGCACGCTCGGCGTCCACCCGCCACCGCGACAACCCGGCAGCGCCCGTCCACAGGCCGGCGCCGAGCACGCCGAGCAGGATCGCGACACCGCACTGCGCGACCCGGCGACGCCGCAACGCCTGCGCCAATCGCTCGCGGTACGGCAGCAGGTTGAAGTCGCCGAGTACCGCCTGCCCGGGCGCAACCGCCGCGGCCCCGCTCGCCGCCACGTGACCGGCCATCATTCCCACACCCCGCGCAACGCCAGCCCGAATGCGACGGCAAACGCCGGGCCGCCCGGCATGCCGGCGCGCGCGCACGGCTGGCCGTCCCACCCCGTGCAGTCGAACGGCACCACCGCCGTGCCGAGCACATCGCCAATCTCGGCGACGGACGTGTCGAAGCGGGCGATACATCGCTCGTCCCCGGCGACGAATACGCAACCCACGGCTCCGAGCACGCGCCGGCGCAATGCATCGGGAAGCGCTTCCGGCAACGTACCGGACAGGGTGAGCACCGAGACAGCCGACCGGCCCTCGATGCGCCAGCCGCGCACGCCCGCGTCACAGAACCACAGCACGGCGTAGGCACCCTGCGCGTCGAGTTCGAACTGCGCGGCATAGTGCAGCGCGCGCAGCACGGCAACCGACTCGCCGTCGATCACCGTCAGGTCGATACCGGCCTGGGCGGCCACGTCGATCCGCCGTTCGAGCAGCGCCAGCGGCGCCACCGCCACCGCGATCTCGCCGGACCGCACGCCGCCGTAATGCCGCCAGTCGAACGCCAGACTATCCGGCGCCAGCCCCGAAATGCGTTCGGCCGCTTGCCGCGCGGCGTCCGGGATGTCGCCGCGCCCGGCCAGATCGAGCGTCGCGGTACGCATCTCGTCATCGTGCAGCGCCATCACGCCGCGCACGTCGCACTGCACATCAGACGCCGATAGCCGTGACACGGCGGCCGCCAGCGACCGCGCGACGGCTGCCCAACGCGCGTCTTCCGGCCCGCCCGCCAACCCGACCGGCTCCCGCTCGAGCCCCTCGACGCGCACGTTCGCGCACTTGCCGCGCCGGCTCACCACGGCCACCCTCACCTCGTGCGCACCGACGTCGATTCCCGTCGACCGGTACCTGCCCTGTGCAAACCGTGCCACCCATCGTCCTGCCATCCCAGCCTCCCGAGATCGTCGCGGCCCACGCCGCGTTTCCGAGACCTGATTCTGCAAAGCGATGCGTGCGGCCGACAGTCGGCCAAACGGCCAGCATCTGCTCGCGGCGGCCGCGCACGGACTTATGCTGACGGCACGCCGACCGCGGCTTTCCGACGGGCGGCCCCCGCGTCAGGACCGGTCTTACCGGGCAGCTATAATCGCGGGACTGTTTTCCGGTATGCCTATGCAATCCACGACTCCTACGTCCCCGCCTCCCGCCCCGGAGCCGAAGAAGCGGCCCTGGTGGCAAAAAGTCCTGCTCGGCTTCGCCGCGATGTGCGTGGCCCTCGTCGTGGCCGGCGGCCTCGTGCTCGGCTACGCGCTCGTCGTGGCCTGGCCGAACATGCCGTCGCTCGACGCGCTGACCGACTACCGCCCGAAGGTGCCGCTGCGCATCTATACGTCCGATCATGTGCTGATCGGCGAATTCGGCGAGGAGCGCCGCGACGTCGTCCATTTCAAGGACGTGCCCGACTCGCTGAAGAAGGCGATCCTCGCGATCGAGGACGCACGCTTCTACGATCACGGCGGCGTCGACCTCACCGGCATCATCCGCGCCGGCTTCGTCGCGCTGACGAACGGCCACGCGTCGCAGGGCGCGAGCACGATCACGATGCAGGTCGCGCGCAACTTCTTCCTGTCGAGCGAGAAGACCTACACGCGCAAGATCTACGAGATGCTGCTCGCGTACCGGATCGAGCGCGCGCTGACGAAGGATCAGATTCTCGAGGTCTACATGAATCAGATCTATCTCGGCCAGCGCGCGTACGGCTTCGCGAGCGCCGCGCGGGTCTATTTCGGCAAGGACCTGAAGGACATCACGCTCGCGGAAGCCGCAATGCTCGCGGGGCTGCCGAAGGCGCCGTCCGCGTATAACCCGGTCGTCAACCCGAAGCGCGCGAAGGTGCGCCAGGAATACATCCTGCAGCGGATGCTCGAGCTGAACTTCATCACGCGCGAGCAGTACGACGAAGCCGCCGCGCAGCCGCTCGTCGTCAAGGGGCCGGGCCGCGATTTCAGCGTGCACGCCGAGTACGTCGCGGAAATGGTCAGACAGATGATGTACGCGCAGTATCGCGAGGAAACCTACACGCGCGGCTTCAACGTCGTCACGACGATCGATTCCGCGGACCAGCAGGTCGCGTACACCGCGCTGCGCAAGGGCATCATGGATTACGAGCGCCGCCACGGCTATCGCGGGCCGGAAGGCTTCATCGAGCTGCCGGCCGGCGCCGACGATCGCGAACAGGCGATCGACGACGCGCTGCTCGAGCATCCCGACAACGGCGAACTGATCGCCGCGGTCGTGACGGCCGCGAGCCCGCGCCAGATCACGGTGGCGTTCATCGACGGCAGCACGGCGACGATCGAGGGCGACAACCTGCGCTTCGCGTCGGGCGCGCTGTCGGCCAACGCGCAGCCGAACCGCCGCATCCGCCCGGGTGCGATCGTCCGCGTCGTGAAGAACGACGCCGGCAAATGGTCGATCACGCAGTTGCCGCAGGTCGAAGGCGCGTTCCTGTCGATCGTCCCGCAGGACGGGGCGATCCGCTCGCTCGTCGGCGGCTTCGACTACAACAAGAACAAGTTCAACCACGTCACGCAGGCGTGGCGGCAACCGGGTTCGTCGTTCAAGCCGTTCATCTACTCGGCGTCGCTCGACAAGGGCCTCGGGCCGGCGACCGTGATCAACGACGGCCCGCTGTATTTCAGCGCCGCGGAAACGGGCGGCCAGCCGTGGGAGCCGAAGAACTACGGCGGCGGCTTCGAGGGCCCGATGTCGATGCGCACCGCGCTGCAGCGCTCGCGCAACCTCGTGTCGATCCGGATTCTCAACAACATCGGCACGAAATACGCGCAGCAATACATCACGCGCTTCGGCTTCGACGCCGATCGCCATCCGGCCTACCTGCCGATGGCGCTCGGCGCCGGCCAGGTCACGCCGCTGCAGATGGCCGGCGCGTACTCGGTCTTCGCGAACGGCGGCTATCGCGTCAATCCGTACCTGATCGCCGAGGTCACCGATCCGAACGGCGCGATCGTCGCGCGCGCGCAGCCGCTCGTCGCGGAGCAGAACGCGCCGCGCGCGATCGACGCACGCAACGCCTACGTGATGAACAGCCTGCTGCAGAGTGTCGCGCAGCGCGGCACGGGTGCCCGGACCAACGTGCTCAAGCGCACCGACCTCGCGGGCAAGACCGGCACGACGAACGACTCGCACGACGCGTGGTTCGCCGGCTACCAGCACACGCTCGCCGCAATCGCGTGGATCGGCTACGACAATCCGCGCAGCCTCGGCGATCGCGAAACCGGCGGCGGCCTGTCGCTGCCGGTCTGGATCGAGTACATGGGTGCGGCGCTGAAGGGCGTGCCCGAGTTCAAGCCGACGGTGCCGGACGGTGTCGAATCGCTCGGCGGCGAACTGTACTTCACCGAGTTCACGCCGGGGCACGGCTTCGTGTCGACGGTCGGCGTGCCGCAGGCGCCGGCCGCGCAAAACGTCGACGAGGCCGTGCCGCACGTCGACGAGCAGGAAAAGCAGGACATCATGAACCTGTTCCGCGGCCACTGACGCGCGGCCCGGCCATGAAAAAAGCGCCCCGCGGGGCGCTTTTTCTTTGGGCACGACGCGCGGAGCGCCGCGCCCCGGCCGTCACGCGCTGAACGTGATCGGCAGGCCAGCCTGCTGGGTCGCGTACTCGGTGAGCGCCGAGAAGAACTCGGTACCAGTGCGCGTATCGCGCCATTCGCCGTCGATGAAACGGTAGTGGAATCCGCCTGCCTTCGCGGCGATCCACACTTCCTTCATCGGCGGCTGCAGGTTGACGATGATCTTCGAGCCGTTCTCGAACGTCAGCGTCAGCACGCTGCCGTTGCGCTCCAGATCGATGTCGTGATCGCCGTCGTTCGCGACGTCCACGGTACGCTCGACGGCCGCCAGCACGGCCTCGGCACGGGCCAGGTATTCAGTATCGGACATGCTAAACTCTATCGGTTAAATTGTTCAGGGACGATCATGCGAGTCGTTTTCCGGATGAGCGCGATTGTAGCGGCTTTGGCGATTCTTGCCGGCTGCGGTCAAAGCGGCGCGCTCTATCTGCCCACCGTGCCTCCGATGCCCAAGCCGATCCAGCCGCAGAACACGCCGCCATCGGATGTGAAACCGACCGACGAAAACGCGTCGTCCGACGAGACGCCCGATACGTCCGGCTCGCCGCTCATGCTGTCGCCCGAGCTGTCGAGCAGCGCCTCGACCCTGCCCGCTCCGGCATCGGGCCCGACCGCCACGAAGTAACGACGCGAGGCCGCCCGCGCGGCGCGCGAAACGAGGCGATGACTTCCCGGTCATCGCCTTTTGTTTTTCCAGGGCGTTTTTCCGGGCCGCGCCGTCACGCGCGCACGCGCCGCCATCCCCACGCAACCAGCCGCCAGCCGAGCAGCACGGCGACGATCGCCGCGTAGAACTTCGGCTGCGCGACGTTGTGCTTGCCGGCGCGCATCCACCAGAAGTGCAGCACGCCGAATAGCGCGATCGCATAGATCGCGCTGTGCAGCGTCGCCCAGTGGCGGCCGAGCCTGCGCACCATCGCGCGCGGCGACGTCGCGGCAAGCGGGATCAGCAGCACGAACGCAGCGAAGCCGACCGTGATGAACGGGCGCTTGCCGACGTCCTTCAGGATCGCGACGACGTCGAACCACTTGTCGAACCACAGGTAGGTCGTGAAATGCAGCGTCGCGTAAAAGAACGCGAACAGCCCGATCATCCGGCGAAAGCGCAACAGCGGCGCGAAACCCGTCATGCGCCTGACCGGCGTGACGGCAAGCGTGACGCACAACAGGACGAGCGTCCACAGGCCCGTCGAGCGCGTGATGAACTCGATCGGGTTTGCACCGAGCCGGTCGGTCAGCCCGAACAGCACGAGGCGCGCGAGCGGATAGAGGCCGGCCGCGAACACCAGCACCTTGGCCGGTGCGAGCCAGCGCGGCGCGGCGGGCCGGCTCCCTCCCGCGCGCGCCCCTCGCGCGGCCGGCCCGGTGCTGGCGGCACGCGCAGGCGTGAGCGTCGAAGGAGGCATGTCGTTTCTCACGGTCACGCTCAGAAATTCCTCTTCAGGTCCATGCCCTGATACATCGACGCGACCAGATCGCCGTAGCCGTTGAACATCAGCGTCTTGCGCTTCGGCGTGAAGAAGCCGTCCTCGCCGATGCGCCGCTCGGTGGCCTGGCTCCAGCGCGGATGATCGACGTTCGGGTTCACGTTCGAATAAAAACCGTACTCGTTCGCCGCATACGTGTTCCAGCTCGTCTTCGGCTGCTTGTCGACGAAGCGGATCTTCACGAGCGACTTCGCACTCTTGAAGCCGTACTTCCACGGCACGACGATCCGCACCGGCGCGCCATTCTGGTTCGGCAGCACC
This sequence comes from Burkholderia sp. E168m23, assembly GCF_016586125.1. NCBI lineage: Bacteria > Pseudomonadati > Pseudomonadota > Betaproteobacteria > Burkholderiales > Burkholderiaceae > Burkholderia > Burkholderia sp. E168m23. The sequence goes on along the minus strand of NZ_BCPP01000050.1, from coordinate 6,077 downwards.
TGCCCGTAGACGCCCATCGTCAGCAGCGTCAGCGGATTCATCGCCTCGTCCATCCGCAGCCCTTCCGAATACGGCCAGTCGAGCACCGGCGTCGACAGGCCGGGCATCTGCGACGGATCGGCCAGCGTGATGAACTGCACGTATTTCGCGTTGCCGGTCGGCTGCACGCGCTTGATCAGCTCGGACAGCGGCACGCCGATCCACGGGATCACCATCGACCAGCCCTCGACGCAGCGCAGCCGGTACACGCGCTCCTCGAGCGGCGCGAGCTTCAGCAGCTCGTCGAGATCGAACACCTTCGGGTGCTGCACCTCGCCCTCGACGCTCACCCGCCACGGGCGCGACCGCAGCGTGCCGGCGTTCTGCGCCGGGTCGCTCTTGTCGGTGCCGAATTCGTAGAAGTTGTTGTAGGACGTGATGTCCTTGAACGGCGTCACCTTGTCGATGGCGACGAATTTCGGATTGGTTTTTGCCGCGAGCTTCGCCGCCCGCGGGTCGGGTGACGCATACGCGGCGAGCGCCGCGCCGCTGGTGCCGAACAGGCCGCCCGCCGCCGCGAGGCCGGCGGCCTGCAACACGCGCCGCCGGCTCTCGAATACCGCGCGCGGCGTGATCTCGCTCGACGCGATATCCGCGCCGGTCAGTACGTTACGCAAAGGGCGTTTGATCCACATCGTGCAGCTCCTCCCGCATGCGCGGCGCGCATGCTTCATCAGCGTTCGACCCGGCCCGTCACGCGCCGTTCGACGCCCGGTTCGCCCGCCCGTTACAAAACAAAACCGCCGGGCACGCAGTGCACCGGCGGTCTGATAGTCGGACGAGCAACGGAAATCTTACAGTTTGCCGTAGCTGTGCAGCCCGGACAGGAACATGTTGACGCCGAGGAACGCGAACGTCGTGACCAGCAGGCCGGTGAGCGCCCACCATGCGGCCACCGCGCCGCGCAGGCCCTTCATCAGCCGCATGTGCAGCCACGCCGCGTAGTTCAGCCACACGATCAGCGCCCAGGTTTCCTTCGGGTCCCAGCTCCAGTAGCCGCCCCACGCTTCGGCCGCCCACAGCGCGCCGAGGATCGTCGCGATCGTGAAGAACGCGAAACCGACCGCGATCGACTTGTACATCACGTCGTCGAGCACTTCGAGCGTCGGCAGGCGATCGGCGAGGATGCCGCGTTCCTTCATCAGGTACGCGACCGACACCATCGCCGACAGCGCGAAGCTGCCGTAGCCGATGAAGTTCGCCGGCACGTGGATCTTCATCCACCAGCTTTGCAGCGCCGGCACGAGCGGCTGGATCTGCTGCGCATCGCGCGCGACCGAGTACCACATCAGGAAGCCGACCGCCGCGCTGATGACCAGCAGCACGAACGCGCCGAGCGAACGCGTACCGTAGTGGCCCTCGTAATACAGATAAAGCAGCGCGGTGATCAGGCTGAACAGGACGAACACTTCATACAGGTTCGACACGGGGATATGCCCGACGTCCGCACCGATCAGGTAGGACTCGTACCAGCGCACCATCAACCCCGTGAAGCCCATCAGCACGGCAACCCATGTAAGCTTCTGGCCGATCGCGGCGCCCGTTTCGGAGCGCGCGAGCAGGCCGATCCAGTAGAAGACCGTCGCGAGCACGAACAACGCGCTCATCCACAGGATCGCCGACTGGCTCGACAGGAAGTACTTGAGGAAGAACGCCGAATCGGCGCGGGCGAGATCGCCCTGGTAGATCTGGATCGACAGCAGCGATAGAACGGCGATCGACGCCATCATCAGCCGCGCCGGCTTCCAGCGCCAGCCGAGCGCGACGAGCGCCGGCACGGTGCCGATCATCACCGCCTTGTCGTAATAATCCATGTGCGCGTTGTAGTGCACGAGCGCATAACCCGCGCCCGCCACCAGCGCCAGTGCGAACAGCCAGTCGAACAGCGACAGGCGCGCGAGGAACGGCCGCTCGTCGAACAACGGCGACGATGCCGGCGCCGGAGCCGACGCCGTACGGGAAGAGGAAACTTGCGTGAGATCCATGATGTTACCGGGTGGAATTCTCGGAATCGGAACCGCCGCCGGCAGGCGGGCGGGCCGTCGAAGCCGCACCGGCGGGCGCGGCGTCGCGAGGTGCGGCGCGCAAGGCGGCGCCGGCCGCGTCGCGCGTCTGCACGAATTCTTTCTCGAAATCGAAGGTCTTGCGGGCCGTGGACATTGCCATCACCACATCGACGCCCGAACCGGCGTCCTTCAGCCAGAACCAGAGTCGCCGCTCGCGCACGTAGAACATCGAGAAGATGCCGGCGACCAGCAGCAGGCTGCCAAGATACACCAGATTCTTGCCGGGTGCGCGCGTCAACTGAAATACCGAAGCTTGCACCTGCTTGAATGAGTCAAGCTGCAAATAGACCGGCGATCCATACAAGAAGCTGTCGGATAGCGCGTTGATCGCGTTCTGCACGAAGCGGATCGTGTCGGTGCCCTGCTGCGCGGCCGGCTCGCCGGCACGCTCGCGCGCAATCTGCCAAACCTCCCACATCGAGCCCTCGAGCATTCGCAGCAGCAGGCTCGCGGCCTTCTCCTGCTCGCCCTTCGGCACCGAGCGGTCGATGAAGGTCGCCACCGCCTGGAAGCCGCCGACCGGCTGGCCGTCCGCCCCGCGGCCGATGCTGTCGTCGCTCGCCGCAAAGAGGGTCAGCACCTTCGAGGCGCTGTCCTGCAGACGGCCGCGCAGCGACGCGTCGCCCGGCAGCGAGCGCTGCGCGAAGCGTGCGGCGGCTTCGGTACGCACCGCCGGGTCCTCGAGCGCGGCCCGCAGGCGCATCCATTCGCCGATCGAATCCTGGCTGTCGGCCGGGATCCGCATGTAGCGGAACGGATCGTTCGGGCTCGCGCGCACGCCGGCGAGGAACACGCGCTCGCCATTCATGTCGACGGGCAGCATGTAGTTGTTGAATTCGCGCGCCTGGCCATCCTTGCCGCGAATCTTGTACTGCACCGACGGGCCGATGTTGTGGAGCTGCGTCGGCTTCGACGTCTTCGCGCCCGAGCCGAGCCGCTCGTCGAACACTTCCTTCAGCGAGCTGGTCGTCGCGACGCCGCGTACGTCCGGCTTGCCTTTCGCGTCGGCCATGTTCTCGACGTTGATCGCACGGAAGTCGGAGAACTCGATCGTGTCGCCGTCGGCGCCCAGAACCTGCAGTGGCGCCGAGCTGCCGATCGTGCCCTTCACCGGGACGGTCGCCGCCTGGCTGCCGGTCATTGGATAGGCCGTCATCTGCATCTGCGAGCCGCCGTCCTGGAAGCTCGACTGGTAGATCGACACGCCCTTGTACGTGAACGGCTTGTTGACCTCGACCCGCGCCGGGATCTTGCGGCCGGTCTCGCGATCGATCACGACGATGTCGCTCGCGAACAGCTTCGGCATGCCCGTCGTGTAGTAATCGACGATGAACTTGTCGAGCTGGATCGAGAACGGCAGATCCTGGATCAGCGAGCCGCTCGGCTGGTTCAGGATCGCGGTCGACACGAACTGGCCCTCCGGCACCCACGCATAGCCGCGGAACGTCGGGTTCGACGCGGACAGGCGATGGTCGGGCGAAATCTCGCTGATCGTCGCGCTCGTGTTGACCGGGCTCTTGCCGAATATCCACATCTGGAATTTGATCGGCAGGTTGCTGTCGAGCAGGCCGCCGATACAGATCACGACGATCGCGAGGTGTGCGGAAATGTAGCCCCACTTGGTCATCGCGCCGCGCTTCGCGGAAATCAGCGTCGCGCCGTCGGTTTCACGCACGACATGCTTGTAGCCGGCCTTCGTGACGAATGTGGCGAGCGCCGCCGCGACGCTCGCGCGCGTGCCGGATGCCGTGTACTCCGCCTTGTGGTGGAATGCGCGCAGACTGCCTTCGCGGACCTTGTCCTTCCAGCTCTTCGCATCGGCGAGCATCTTCGGCGCGTTGCGGATCACGCACAGCGAGATCGACACGACGAGAAAGATCAGGATCAGCATGAACCACCACGCGCTGTACACGGTGTACAGGCTGAGCGAGCGGAAGATGTCCGCCCAGAACGGCCCGAACTGGTTCACGTAGTTCGGATACGGATCGTCCTGGGTCAGGACCGTGCCGATGATGCTCGCGATCGACAGCACCACCAGCAACGCGATCGCGAAACGCATCGAGCTCAGCAGCTCCACCGCACGTTTCGACGCACCCTGACTCGACTTCGACTGCAACCCCGACGTGGTAACGCTCATTCAAACTCCGACTAAGGGGAAACAGCCCCCACGCTCACTATGTTCGGCTCGGGAGGCGCAGCCCCCCCAATCGCCCGCAAGCCGCGCCATCCCGGCTCGGCTCGGCGCGCGCCGACAAAAAAGAAGGGCGAGGCAACCGCAACGACGCGGCGCCCCACCCTTTTCTTGTTCTGACTCCGGCCGCCCTTCGGGCGCCCGGTCATTCCGTTCGCGGCTGACCGCTCAACGCAGGCCCGCGATGTAATCCGCGACGGCCTTGATCTCGGTATCCGACAGCCGCGACGCGATCTGATGCATCGCCTCGTTGTTGTTGCGCGCGCCGGCACCCTGCTGGAACGCGGTCAACTGCGCGACCGTGTAATCGGCCCATTGCCCCGACAAACGCGGATACTGGACCGGGATACCCTGCCCCGTCGGCCCGTGGCAGCTCGCGCAGGCAGGTACGCCCTTCTCCGCGATGCCGCCGCGATAGATCTTCTGGCCGACCGGCACGGTCGCCGCATCGCGAGCGGTACCGAGCTTCGTCGTCTGCGACCCGTAGTACGCGGCGACGTTGCGCATGTCGTCCGCGCTCAACGCGCTCGCGAATCCGACCATCACCGCGTTGTTACGCACCGGCCCCTTCGCGCCCGGCTGCGTCTTGAAGTCGTTCAACTGCTTGACCAGATATTCGGGATGCTGGCCGGCGAGCTTCGGGAAACTGCCCGACGCGCTGTTGCCGTCGGCGCCGTGACACGACGCGCAGACCTGCCCGGCAATCGCCTTGCCGCGGTCCAGATCCGGCTTGGCCGCATCTGCCGCATTTGCCTCCGCTACGAAACCTACGAACCCTGCTGCAACCTGAAGCACCATCAGAGACTTGCACAGTCGATTCATTCGCACACCCTGTTTCGTCTTGTGGGAATTTGAGGTTCTGCAAAAAACGACGGCGTTCAGTCTACCGCAGAAGCCACATAAAAGCGCGAGGCAGGCGCCCGGTGGCCTTCGGTAAAACCGCCGTATTGTACAATATCGTGCTGAAAGCCCCCGCGCCTATCGGGGCTACCCCGCCTCCACCAAGCGGCTCGCGCCGCCCGTCCTTCCGGTTCCCATGGCCTTTCTGCTCCATCAAGCCCGCTTCTACACGACCGTCAACCATCTGCGCGACCTGCCGCCGACGGTTCAGCCGGAAATCGCGTTCGCGGGCCGCTCGAATGCCGGCAAGTCGACGGCAATCAACGTGCTGTGCAACCAGAAGCGGCTGGCCTTCGCGTCGAAGACGCCCGGCCGCACGCAGCATATCAACTACTTCTCCGTCGGCCCGGCCGCCGAGCCCGTCGCGAACCTCGTCGACCTGCCCGGCTACGGCTACGCGGAAGTGCCCGGTGCCGCCAAGGCGCACTGGGAAATGCTGCTGTCGTCCTATCTCGCGACGCGCTCGCAGCTCTGCGGCCTGATCCTGATGATGGATTCACGCCGTCCGCTGACCGATCTCGATCGACGGATGATCGAGTGGTTCGCGCCGACCGGCAAGCCGATCCACACGCTGCTGACGAAGTGCGACAAATTGACGCGCCAGGAAAGCATCAATGCGCTGCGCAACACGCAGAAGGGGCTCGACGCGTATCGCGACCAGGGCGTGAAGGGCAAGCTGACGGTCCAGCTGTTCTCGGCGCTGAAGCGTACGGGGCTCGACGAGGCCCATGAACTGATCGAGAGCTGGCTGCGGCCGTCCGTCGCCGACGAAAAAAGCGAGCCTGTAGCACAATGAGCGGGCAACGCGCGGCTGGGATCGGCTGTGCGCACCTGACGGCACCTGCGGATTCGGCCGGCTCATAAAAAAACCCGCCGTTGAA
>NZ_BCPP01000049.1:0-15455 GCF_016586125.1 Burkholderia sp. E168m23 | reverse complement strand
CGCACGGAAACTCCAGCAGCGACTCCTTCCGGGTCTCGATCGCGCCGGTCACCTCGACGGTTTTGGTCGGTTCGCTCATCATTTTCTCCGGGTCAGGTCAAACTGTTCAAATTCGCGTGCCTTCGCACGCTGGTACGCGTCATACAGCGCCGCGAACACGGGGCCCGGCTTGCCGCCCTGCACGGGCAGATCGTCGAGCGACGTCACAGGCAGGATTTCCTTGGTGGCCGACGTCAGCATGATCTCGTCGGCCGAGCGCAGCTCGACCTCGCTGATCTCGCGCGCGACGAACCGGATCCCGCACTCTTCGGCCAACTGCTCGACCAACGCGTAGCGGATCCCTTCGAGGATCTTGTTGCTGCGCGGCGGCGCGAACAGTTCGCCGTTCTTCACGATCCACACGTTCGACGACGAGCCTTCGGTCACGTTGTCATCGCGCAGCTGGATCGTCTCGAACGCGTCGCGTTCGGCCGCATGCTGCGCCATCAACACGTTGCCGAGCAGCGAGATCGACTTGATGTCGCAATGCAGCCAGCGGCGATCCTCGGCCGTCACGCAGCGCACGCCCTTCGCGCGCTCCGCTTCCGACGGCAGGCGCAGCGGGCTCGTCATCGCGAACACGGTCGGCACCGCGTTCGCCGGGAACGCGTGGCCGCGCTTCGCGACGCCGCGCGTCACCTGCAGGTAGACGAGCGCATTGCCGTCGCCGAGGCCTTCGGCATTCGCCGCGACCACCCGCTCGATCAGCGCGCGCCAGCCCGCCGCATCGTGCGGGTCGTCGATGCCGATCTTCTTCAGGCTGCGCGCGAGCCGGTCCAGATGCTGTTCGATCCGGAACGGCACGTGCGCGCCGTCGTGCGCATAGACGGGCACGACTTCATACACGCCGTCGCCGAAGATGAACCCGCGGTCGAGCACCGGGACACGGGCTTCGGACAGCGGCACCAGTTCCTCCTGCGCCGAGACGCTGAGGTAGACGATCGGTTCGAATTCGGCTTGGCTCATAGCTATGACAGATGGGGATGAAGTCGTGAAAACAAAGGCCCGTCGTGCTTACTTCTTCTTGCTGAACATCAGCAGGATCGAGTCCCAGATACGTCCGAAGATACCCGCTTCCGGCACGGCTTGCAGCGCGACGACCGGGAATTCGGACAGCGTCTTGCCGTCGGCGACGATCTTCACGGTGCCGACCTGCTGGCCTTCGGCGAGCGGCGCGATCAGCGGCGCGTTGACGTCGACTTCGGTCTTGACCTTGTCGCCGAGGCCGCGCGGCACGGTCGCCCACTGGTCGCCCTTCACGCCGACCTGCACGGTGTTGTCCTTGCCCTTGTAGATGCGCGGCGTCGAGATCGCCTGGCCGCCCTTGAACAGGCGCACCGAATCGAACGCGCTGTAGCCGTAGTTCAGCATTTTCATGCTGTCCTGCGTACGCTCGCTTTCCTTCTGCTCGCCCATCATCACCGACACCAGGCGGCGCTGGCCGTCGACGCCCGGGATCGCGCGCTTGGCCGACGCGATCAGGCAGTAACCGGCCGCCTGCGTATGGCCGGTCTTCAGGCCGTCGACAGTCGGGTCGAGCCACAGCAGCCGGTTACGGTTGCCCTGGCGGATGTTGTTGTACTTGAATTCCTTCTCCGAGAAGATGCTGTAGTACTGCGGAAAATCGCGGATCAGGTGGGCCGACAGCTTCGCGAGGTCGCCGGCCGTCGTGTAGTGGTTCGGGTCGGGCATGCCGTTCACGTCGGCGAAGTGCGTGCCCTTCATGCCGAGGCGCCCTGCCTCGTCGTTCATCATCGTGACGAACTGCCCTTCGCTGCCGCCGACGAGCTCGGCCAGCGCGATCGCGGCATCGTTGCCCGACTGGATGATCATCCCGTACACGAGGTCGTGCACGGACACCGGCTTGTTCGCCTCGATGAACATGCGCGACTCGTCGCGGCCGACGCGGCGCACCGCGTCGCTCGGCGTGACGATCTGCTCCATCGAGATCTTCTTCTTGTCGAGCGCCTCGAACACGAGGTAGGCCGTCATCAGCTTCGTCAGCGACGCCGGCTCGACGCGCTCGTCCGCATTGCCCGATGCGAGCACCGTGTTGCTCGTCGCGTCGACGAGCACCCACGAGCGCGCGTTCACGCCCGGCGGCGGCACCGCGCCCGGCATGTAGGTCGCGGGCGCGCCGGTGAACTGCTCGGCGGCCGGCGCCGCATGCGCGGCCTTGGCCTTGGCGGCCGGCTTCGCCTCGGCGACGACGATCGTCGAGGCGAGCGCGACGGGCAGCATCACGCCGAGCGCGACGTTGCGCGCGGCGGTGCCGAAGGCGATGGAGGAAGCGAGGGACTTGAGGCCTTGGGAAGACAGACGCATGATCGATTCAGGCTGATGGCAGAAAGTGCGGTGCGAGACGCGCAGGGTTGAACGGCAAGGCGGCGGGCGTCTCGGGCACTCGCCCGACACCGTCGGGCGACGCGAAACGCGCCGGTTGGACTCGTGCGGGCGCGTTCGGTTCGCGGCCGTCGCGAGCGGGCGGACAGGCGGCAAAACGAGCGCCGCATGGGCCCAGCCGGGCCGCGGGCAACGCGAAATGCGGCCATTATACGTGGCCGCGAACGGCGTTTTCGCGAACCTGGCAGCGGACACCCGCATACCGGTTGCGAGAGCATCGCACGGGCATGCAGCGGGCACGGGCACTCGAAGCCGCGCGAAAGGCGTGCGCAGGCGGCGTGCAAGTCGGGTTGCGCCGCCATGCGGCACGCGGCGCGCCGTGCGGGGCGGCGCGATGTCGCATGAAGTTTCGGGAAGGGGCGCGCCTCAGCCGCCCGGGCGCCGGTGCGCGGCGCGGTCGCCGGCGCTCACGCCGGCCATCGCATGCGGGCCAGGGGCCTGTTCACACTGGTGACGGGCTTGCGCCAGCCCTAGCGCCACGCGTCGACGATGATGCGCTTCAGCACGTGCAGCTTGCGATGGAGAAAATGCTCGGCGCCGGGGATCACGACGACCGGCAGCTCCTGCGGCCGCGCCCAGTCGTACACCGACGCGATCGGCACCGTGTCGTCGGTTTCGCCGTGGATCACGAGCGTGTTCTCGGGCACGTCGGCCACTTGCCAGCGGCTCGCGGCCGTGCCGACGAACACCATCCGCTCGATCGTCTCGCCCGCGTCGCGCAGCCGCTTCGCGACGTGCGACAGCACGAAGGTGCCGAACGAGAAGCCCGCGAGCACGAGCGGCAGGTCCGCATACGCGGGCTGCGCGCGCATGTGCGCGAGCACCGCGAGCAGGTCGTCGGCCTCGCCCGTGCCGTTGTCGTGCACGCCTTCGGTCGCGCCGACGCCACGGAAATTCGACCGGTAGACGACGTAGTTCAACTGCACGAGCGTGCGCGCGAGCGTCTGCGCGACCTTGTTGTCCATCGTGCCACCGAACAGCGGATGCGGATGCGCGACGAGTGCGATGCCGCGCGGCGCGGCGCCGCCTTCGCGCACGGCGTCGGGCAGGTCGACCGCGATTTCGATCTGGCCGACCGGGCCCGCGATCAGCGATTTCTGCGTATGAACGTTCATTCGGCCGGCCCGCTCAGATCTTCAGGCGCTCGACGACGTTGCCGTCGCGCAGGTGCGACTCGACGATCTCGTCGATGTCGGCTTGATCGACGTACGTGTACCACGTGCCTTCCGGATACACGACCATCACCGGCCCTTCCTCGCAGCGGTCGAGGCAGCCGGCCTTGTTGATGCGGACCTTGCCGGGCCCCGCGAGACCGAGTTCCTTCACACGCTTTTTCGCGTATTCCTGCATGGTCTGTGCATCGCATTGCGCGCAGCTCGGGCGTTCGGCGCCCGGTTCGCGTTGATTCAGGCAGAAGAAGACGTGGTGCTGGTAGTAGGAATCCATGATGGTGACGAGCGGCCCGGCACGAAGCCGTGCGGAAAGAGGGGCGATGGATTGCCGTTGCGCGAGGCGGCAACGGAGGATGCGGACGATTATAGCGACCGGCGCACGCGGCTGCCCGCGGCACGGCCGCCGCCGCACGGCCCCGGCCGTCGCGTCAGCGGCGCAGCGCGGCCGGCAGCCACGCGTGTTCGACGCGCTGGCCGAGCCAGATCAGCGCCGCGTAGGGCCAGATCCATGCGAGCCAGCGCGCGATGCTGTTGAAGTGCACGTAGCGGCCCTGTCGCCACCCCGACAGTGTGAAGTCGAAGAACGGGTTGACCGGCAGCAGGTTCACGAGCGCAACGCCGGCCAGCAGCGCGAGCGCCGCGAGCAGCGCGCGCCACGTCGCCGGCACGCGCAACGCGACGAGCGCCGCCGCGAAACCAAGCTCGATGCCGAGCCGCGCGCCGGGCGTCGCCCACACGACGACGAGGCCGGTGGCCGACTGCATGAACGTCGCGGCCGCCTTCAGCACGAGCGTGGCAACCACCAGCGCGATCAGCAGCCGGATGCGCGGCGCGCGCGCGCGCATCGCGAGCGACGCGATCGCCAGCGCGGCGAACAGCATCAGCCCGCCGAGCACGGCTTCCCACGCGGAATCGGACAGCCAGCCGTCGACCCGCTCGGGCCATTCGCTGACGCGCCATGCGGCCGGCAGCCACGCGAGCAGCGCGTCCTGCATCGACGCGTCGGCGCGCTCCCACAGCGCGGCCGGCCAGTCGCCGATGCCGAACAGGAACGGCGACGGAAACACGATCGCAAACGGCCACAGTGCAGCGAGCAGCAGCGGCGTCGCGCCGTCGGGCTCCAGCCACGCGAAGCGCAGCCGGCGCAGCGCGCCGCGGTCGAGCAGCGCGCCGGTGGCCGGCGCCGCGAGCGCCGCGCCCAGCAGCGCGCCGAGCGCGTTGGCGCCGAGATCGAGATTCGACGCGACGCGCGTCGGCAGGTAGGTCTGCAGCGCTTCCATCGTCCCCGACAGCAGCACGCCGAGCGCACCCGCGATCAGCGTCGCGGCCACGCCGCGCCAGCGCGGATGCAGCGCGAGCACGCCGAGCGCGCCGAACGGCAGATAGCCGAGCACGTTCGTGACCACGTCGAATGCGGTCACGTAGCGCTGCATCGGCGCGAACAGGTAATCGAACGGGCCGATGCCGAGCGACACCCAGCCTTCGAACGGATACAGCGACGCATAGACGATCAGCGCCGCATAGGCGGCAAACGCCTGCCGTGCGAGCGGCGACGCGCGATGCGTGCCGGGCACGTTCATCGCGGATGCAATCGCGGATGCAATCGCGGCGGCACGTCGGGCGTCACGGCGTGCCCGCGTACGCCTGCACGCCGACCCACGCGGCGATCTGCGACACGAGTTCGTCGCTGGCCGCCGCGAGCGCACGCGCGCCGCCGGCGGCGTCGGGCGTGCTCGACGGCGCACGCGCGACGAACGTGCGCTGGCCGAGCACCTTGCCGTCGAGCATCAGCGTCGCGCGCGCGGTGACCGCGCCGTGGCTTTGCGACTGCCCGTCGAAGACCTGTTCGAATTCGCTGAGGTCGACCTTGAGGGTCGGCGCACGCACGCCGTCGGCGCCTTCGAGCACCGTGCCGCGCGACGACAGCGCGCCGCGCAGCCGCTGCGTGAGCAGTTGCGCGGGCGGCGCGGTCCAGCGGCTGTCGCGATAAACGGCCACGTGCTGCGCATCCGCGTACGCGAGGCGGTACGCGAACTTGTCCGAATCGAGCGCGTCGGGCGCGGCGACGTCGAGCACCTTCAGCGCGGGGCCCGAACCGGTGGTCGTCACCGACGAGGCAGGCCCGAGGTCGTAGCGGATGTTCGACAGTACCGCGTCGTTGCCGGCGCAACCGGCCGCCAGCGCGAGCGTCAGCACGGCAAGCGTGGCCGCGGCCGGGCGCAGCGCGCGGTCAAGGATTCGTGGCATGGCGTATTCCTGCATGATGTGTCCGGTTTCGATGGGCGTCCTGTCCGGCCGCTCCCGGCCGGACGATCGATCAACTGCTGCGGGGTGTCCCGTATCGGTGTGTCCCGTATGTTCCGTACGTCCCGTCTGTCACTTCCCGGCCGTCGCACCCGGCCAGACGAAGCCCGCCTCGCCGGGCCCCGGCGCCGCGCCGGGCGAACCGAACAACAGACTGCGCGGGTTGCGGCCGAGTTCACCGGCGACGTCCTTCAATTGCCGCGACGCGTCGCCGACGCTGTCGGCCAGCGCATTGAAGCGCGGCAGCGTGTCGTACTGCACGCGCGCGTTGAGGCCGTTCAGCGCGACGCCGACCTGCTCGGCGGCCGTGCCGGCCTTGTTCAGGTTCGACACGAGCGGCCCATTCGGCTGCAGCAGCGTGTTCGCCGACGCCATCGCGCGGTTCACCTCGTGCATCGTTTCCGGCAGCGCGGTGACTGCCGGGCCGAGCTGCTTCGTCAGCGTCGCGGCGCCGTCGGCCGCGTGCTGCAGGCTTTCGGCGGTCGCGCGCAACTGCTCGCGCATCTCGGGCGACATCAGCGCGTTCGCGCTCTTCGCAGCGAGCTCGAGCTGCCGCAGCAGCACGTCGCCGCGCTCCTGGATCTGGTCGAACAGGCTCGGCCGCATCGGGATCTGCGCGATCGCCTTCGGCGACGACGGCAGCGGCGCCAGATCGCGCCCCGTATCCTCCAGTTGCACGAACGCGATGCCCGTCACGCCCTGGAAGCCGAGGCTGCCGTAGGTCGACTGCGTGATCGGCGCATCGTGATCGACGAGGATACGGATGCGGATCTGGCCCGGATGCGTGCGATCGAAGCCGATCGACTGCACCTTGCCGACGTCGAGGCCGCGAAAGCGCACCGCCGCGTCCGGGAACAGCCCGGTCACGTTGGTGCGCGCGAGCAGGTCGTACGGCACGCGCACGGTACGGTCGACGTTGAACCAGAACACGGTGCCCGCGATCGCGAGCGTCAGCGCGATCGTGAACAGGCCGGCCCAGAACGCATGTGATTTGTTTTCCATTCGCGGGTTCCTTGCTTCTACAGCTCGACGCTCGAGAGCGCCGGTTCGAGGGCCGCCTTCGGCAGCTTCGCGCGCCGCTCGGGCGGCAGCGCCTGCAATGCGCGGCGCCCGCGCAGCCCCAGGAAATATTCGTGGATGAACGGATGGTCGACGTTCGCGGCCTCCTCGACGGGCGCGGCGACCAGCACCTTGCGGTCGGCCAGCACCGCGACGCGCGTCGACAGCGCGACCATCGTGTCGAGGTCGTGCGTCACCATCACGACGGTCAGCCCGAGCGTGCGATGCAGCGTCGCGATCAGCTCGACGAATTCGTCGGACGCCTGCGGATCGAGGCCGGCCGTCGGCTCGTCGAGGAACAGCAGTTCGGGCTCCAGCGCGATCGCGCGCGCGATGCCCACCCGTTTCACCATCCCGCCCGACAGCGCGGCCGGCATCTTCGACGCGTGCTTGCACGGCAGCCCGACCATCTCGAGCTTCAGCATCACGATGTCGTGCAGCAGGTCCGGCGGCACGCGGCCGAGCTCGCGCAGCGGCTGCGCGACGTTGTCGAACACCGTCATCGACGAGAACAGCGCACCCTGCTGGAACAACATTCCTGAGCGCGTGCGCATCATCCGCGCGCTTGCATCGTCGATCGTCGACGTATCCTCGCCGAACACCTTGATCGTGCCCGACGTCGGCCGTTCGAGGCCCAGGATCTGCCGCACGAGCGTGGTCTTGCCGGAGCCCGACCCGCCGACGATCGACACGATCTCGCCGCGCCGCACATCGAAGTCGAGCTTCTGGTGAACGATGTTGCGCCCGTAGCGCTTGGTCAGGTTGCGCACCTCGATCACGAGATCGCCAGCGTCGGCGGCCGCGTCCGGCCGGGCGCCGACCGCCCCGGCGCCGATGGCCGCGGCATGCGCGGTCGTTTCGTTCGATGCGTTCATCCGAGCCCCACGTTCTGGAACAGGATCGCGAACACCGCATCGGCGAGGATCACGACCGTGATCGACGACACCACCGACGTGGTCGTGCCTTCGCCGAGGCTCTGCGAGTTCGCCTTGATCCGGAAGCCGAAATGGCACGCGACCAGCGCGATCAGCATGCCGAACACGACGCCCTTGCCGACGCCGATGTACAGGTTCGCGATCGGCACGACGCCCGGCAGCGAGCGCACGAAATAGTTGATGTCGATGCCGAGCACCAGCTTCGCGGCGAGCGCGCCCCCCGTGAGCGCGATGATGTTGGTCCACATCACGAGCAGCGGCATCGCGACGCCGAGCGCGAGCACGCGCGGCAGGATCAGCCGCAGCCCGTGCGGAATGCCCATCACGCGCATCGCGTCGAGCTCCTCGGTCACCCGCATCACGCCGATCTGCGCGGTGATCGCCGAGCCGGAGCGGCCCGCGACGAGGATCGCCGACAGCACGGGGCCGAGCTCGCGGATCACCGACAGCCCGAGGATGTTCACGATGTAGCGGTTCGCGCCGAACATCTGCAGCTGCTGCGCGGACAGGTAGCTGAGCACGATGCCGATCAGGAACGCGACGAGCGCGGTGATCGGCAGCGCCTGCGCGCCGGCGCTGTAGATGTTCGCCGAGGTTTCCTTCCACGGCATCGTCTTCGGGCGGCGCAGCACCGACAGCGCATCGAGGATCACGCGGCCGAACATCGCGATGCCGCCCTGCAGGTGTTCGCCGAACGCGAAGATCGCCAGGCCGAGCCGCGTGACGGGATCGAAGCGCACGATGCGCTCCGGCGCCTCACGTTCGCTGTCGAGCCGCTCGATGCGCTCGAAGATCGTGCGCTGCGTGGCGCTCAGCGCGACGCCGGCCGGCAGCTTGCGGCCCCATACGCGCCACAGCGCCTGGCCGCCGACGTGGTCGAGCCGCTCGATGCCGGACAGATCCCATTCGCTCACGCGCCCGGCGGCGATGCTCGCGATGCGGCGCGCCACGGCGCCGCGGTTGCGCGCGAGCGAGAGCGCGGTCCACTGGCCGGTCAGGCGCACCGTCTGGCCCTGGCCGCCGGCGTCGACCGACAGGCCGGGAGGAGTCTCGAAGTCCAAGGGCAGGTTGTTTGCAAAAGGATGACAGCGGCCATTGTAGCGAACCGCCCGATGCCGCGACGTGAGGATTTCGGCGGGTTGCGCAGCCGGCGGCGCGAACTCGGGAGGCGCCGCCATGGCGCGGGGCCGGGGGCGCCGATCGAGGCGCCGGGCTCGGGCGCGCAGCCGGGGCGCCGGGCTGGTGCCGGCCGCGACCGGCCCGAAACCGAGACGGGCCACGGCCCGCTGCCCGCGTCGCGACCTTTCATTGTTCCGTCACGTTTCCTTTCGATACTCTCACGCGCCGCACCTCAGGCCGACGGCGCGCCGCGCCGCCATTCGTGCGTACCTCGCGTTTCATAAAACAGAACACCGAACAGGACAACCGATGCGTCTCCCCCCGCTTTCCCGCCGTCACGTGCCGGCCGCCGCCGCGCTCGCCAGCCTCGCCTTCGTCCTCGCCGGCTGCGGCGGCGACGACGTCACCGCCACGCCGCCGGCTCAGCCGGAGGCCCCGGCGCCCGTCGGCACGACGGCGACGCTCGCGCTGCTCGAGACGACCGACCTGCACACCAACGTGCTGTCGTACGACTATTTCAAGCTCGCCGCCGACAATTCGCTCGGCTTCGAGCGCGTGTCGACGCTGATCGCGCAGGCGCGCAAGCAGTACCCGAACACGCTGCTGCTCGACAACGG
Organism: Burkholderia sp. E168m23; assembly: GCF_016586125.1. Lineage (NCBI taxonomy): Bacteria > Pseudomonadati > Pseudomonadota > Betaproteobacteria > Burkholderiales > Burkholderiaceae > Burkholderia > Burkholderia sp. E168m23. The sequence goes on along the minus strand of NZ_BCPP01000049.1, from coordinate 5,807 downwards.
CGACACGATCCAGGGCACCGCGCTGTCGGACTACCAGGCGCTCGTGAAACCGGTCGGCTGCGACCAGACGCTCGCGATCTACAAGGTGATGAACGCCGCGAAGTTCGACGGCGGCGGGATCGGCAACCATGAATTCAACTACGGGCTGCCGTACCTGTCGCAGGTGACCGGCAACACGTTCGAGGTCGACGGCCTGCCGGCGCCGGCCCAGCAGAAGAAGTGCGCGGGCCCGAACTTCCCGCAGGTGCTCGCGAACGTGATCAGCGCGAAGACCAACGCGCCGCTGTTCACGCCGTACACGATCCTGACGCGCACGGTGACGGCCACGACGCCGGACGGCAAGACGGTCAGCGCGCCCGTGAAGATCGGCATCATCGGCTTCACGCCGCCCGCGATCATGAACTGGGACAAGCGCTGGCTCGACGGCAAGGTCTACACGACCGGGCTGAAGGAAGCGGCCGAGAAGTACATTCCGGAGATGCGCGCGAAGGGCGCCGATCTCGTCGTCGCGATCTCGCACGGCGGCCTCGACAATTCCGCGTATTCGCCGACGATGGAAAACGGCAGCTGGTGGCTGTCGAAGGTGTCCGGCATCGACGCGATGCTGATCGGCCACTCGCACCAGGTGTTCCCGGACGCGAACAGCACCGTGGCGCAGTTCAACCTGCCGGGCGTCGACAAGGTCAAGGGCACCGTCAACGGCGTGCCGACCGTGATGGCCAACTACTGGGGCAAGCATCTCGGCGTGATCAAGCTCGGCCTGAAGTTCGACGGCAAGACCTGGGCCGTCGACAAGTCGCAGACGACCGTCGAGGCGCGGCCGATCCAGAATGCCGACAAGAGCTACGTCGCGGCCGACCCGTCGGTTTCCGCCGCGATCGCGGCCGAGCACCAAGCGACGATCGACTACGTGAAGACGCCGATCGGCTCCACCGACTACCGGATGAACTCGTACTTCGCGGACGTCGGCGATCCGGGCGCGATCCAGATCGTCAACGAGGCGCAGGCCGACTACGTGAAGACCTACGTGCAGGCGAACCTGCCGCAGTACGCGTCGCTGCCGGTGCTGTCGGTCAGCGCGCCGTTCAAGAGCGGCTTCGGCGGCGGCACCGACTACACCGACGTCGCGCCGGGCGCGCTCGCGATCAACAACGCGGCCGACCTGTACCTGTATCCGAACACCGTGTACGCGGTGAAGGTGAGCGGCGCCGACGTGAAGAACTGGCTCGAGACGGCCGCCAAGCGCTTCAACACGATCGACCCGACCAAGGCCACCGTGCAGCCGCTCGTCAGCACCTTCCCCGGCTACAACTTCGACATGTTCACGTCGGCCGATCTCGCGTATGAAATCGACGTCACGCAGCCGGTCGGCAACCGGATCAGGAACCTGACGTACAAGGGCGTGGCGATCGACCCGAACGCGCAGTTCATCGTCGCGACCAACAACTACCGTGCGAGCGGCGGCGGCAACTTCCCGGGCCTCGACGGCAGCAAGACGATCTTCGCGTCGCCCGATGCGAACCGCGACGTGCTGATCGCGTTCATCAAGAAGCGCGGCGCGATCACGCGCGCGGCCGACGGCGCGCAGCGCAGCTGGCGCTTCACGAAGCTCGCGAGCTCGGTCGCACACGTGCAGTTCGCGTCCGCGCCGAACCGCCTCGGCGACGCGGCGGCGGCCGGCCTGACCGGCATCACGCAGGTCGCGGCCGACGACGGCTCGGGCAAGAACCTCTCGACCTACGAAATCGACCTCACGCAATGAGACACGCGATGCAACCGATCCCGACGATGCGGCCCGCCGAAACCGGCTTCGCCGCCGCCGCGCGGCGCGTGCTGCGCGCGAAACTCCCGCCGGCCGCGCTGCTCGCGGCGGCGGCCGTGACCGTCGCGGCCGTCGTCGCGGCGACCGGCCTGCGCGGCGCCGGCCCCGCGCCGAGCGCCGCGCAGCTCGACGAATGGCAGGCGATGGTCACGCAGGCGACCGAGCCGCATGCGCTGGCCCAGTTGCGCACGCTCGCGCGCCGCGGCTCGGGCGCCGCGCAGGCGGCGCTCGGCATCGCGCTCGTCGATGCGCACGAGCCGGGGCTGCGCGACGAGGGGCGCGGCTGGCTGGAAACGGCCGCGGCGGCGGAGGGCAAGGCCGACGCGCCGGCCGCGCGGCGCGCGCAGCTTGCGCTCGGCAAGGCGTTGCTGCTCGGCAGCGGCGATCTGCCGAAAGACTATGCGCGCGCCCGTGCGCTGCTCGGCGCCGCGGCCGAACAGGGCGACCCGGCGGCCGCGTACTACCTCGGGCTGATCTATCGCAGCGGCTACGGCATCGCGGCCGACCCGGTGCAGGCCGCGCACTGGTTCGACATCGCGTCGCGCGCGGACATCCCGGCCGCCGACTTCATGCTCGCGAACGCGTACCGCGACGGCAGCGGCGTGTCGCGCGACGACGCGCGTGCGCTCGCGCTGTATCGCCGCGCCGCCGAGCACGAGCTGCCGGAAGCCGTGCAGACGCTCGCGATGGCCTATCGCAACGGCGAACTCGGGCTTCGGCCCGACGCAGACGAGTTCCACGCGCAGTGGATCGAGACCGCGCATGCGCTGAAGCATCCGGTCGTCGCGCCGTGACGGCCGTTCGGCTGGGGGAGCGCACGAGCGTGACCTGGCCGAACGGTGGTTGCGTCGTATGCGTCTTCTGCGAGCCGTCGGCGGCGCACCAATCCTCGTTTCGACCCGCCAAGGCCCGGCGCTGAAGGGCAGGACGCCGCTCGCGTGCAAGATGACGTCGGAAGAGGACATCAAGGCGCTGGAGCGCGGATAGAGATGCAGCGCTAAGCCACGCCGTGTCGTCCTGCAGGTTGGGCGCGCCCTCCGGCGCGCGCCAACGCCCCCTGTCGCTACAATAGGCGCCATGAACGCCCCCACCTCCTCCGACACGCCCGAATCCGGCGACGCGCACATCGCGCGCAACCGGCTCGAGGCGCACCTGGACGCCGCGCCGCGCGCGTGGCCGCTCGACATCGTCGCCGCCACCGGCTCGACCAACGCCGACGTCGCGACCCGGCTCAAGGCGCTGCCGCGCAGCGCGAACGCGTTGCCCGCGCCGCTCGTGCGCGTCGCGTTCGAGCAGACGGCCGGCCGCGGCCGGCAGGGCCGCCCGTGGTTCGCGCAGCCCGGCAATGCGCTGCTGTGCTCGGTCGGCTGCATCGTGCCGCGCGCCGTCGATGCGCTCGGCGGCCTCAGCATCGCGATCGGCGTCGCGCTCGCCGAAGGGCTGGCCACGCTGCCGCTCGACGCCCGCACGCGCGTCGCGCTCAAATGGCCGAACGACCTGCTGCTGACGGCCGACGACGACGGCACGCCGCGCATCGTCGGCAAGCTCGCCGGGATCCTGATCGAAACCGTCTGGACCACCGCCGACGCCACCGCCGTCGTGATCGGCTTCGGCATCAACGTGCGCGGCGCGGAAGCCGTGGCCGCGCAGGTCGACGCGCTGCGCGCGCGCGAAGCGACGCTCGCGAGCGGCCTGCCGCCCGCCGCGCTGTCGATCGCGTGCGCGTCGGCGAACCTCACCGATACGCTCGCCGCGTCGCTGAACGCGCTCACGCCCGCGCTCGCGCAGTTCGGCACCGACGGCCTCGCGCCGTTCCTGCCGCGCTGGCACGCGCTGCACGCGTACGCGGGCCGTGAAGTCGTGCTGCTCGAACAGGGCGTCGAACGCGCGCGCGGCATCGCGACGGGCATCGATGCGGCCGGCCAGTTGCTGCTCGACACGCCGAACGGCATACAAACGATCGCGGCCGGCGACGTGTCGCTGCGCGAAGCGCAATGAGCGAACCGCACCTGCTGATCGACGCCGGCAACAGCCGGATCAAGTGGGCGCTCGCCGACGCGCGGCGCTCGCTCGTCGACACGGGCGCGTTCGGCCATACGCGCGACGGCGGCGCCGATCCCGACTGGTCGCACCTGCCGCGGCCGCGCGGCGCGTGGATCTCGAACGTCGCGGGCGCCGACGTGGCCGCACGGCTCGACGCGCTGCTCGACGCACGCTGGCCGGGCCTGCCGCGCACGACGATCCGCTCGCGGCCCGTGCAATGCGGCGTGACGAACGGCTATACGACGCCCGAACAGCTCGGCAGCGACCGGTGGGCCGGCCTGATCGGTGCGCACGCGGCGTTTCCCGGCGAGCATCTGCTGATCGCGACGTTCGGCACCGCGACGACGCTCGAGGCATTGCGCGCGGACGGCCGCTTCACGGGCGGGCTGATCGCGCCGGGCTGGGCGCTGATGATGCGCGCGCTCGGCACGCACACCGCGCAGTTACCGACGCTGACCACGGATATCGCCAGCGGCCTGCTCGCGGGCGCGCAGGCCGAACCGTTCCAGATCGATACGCCACGCTCGCTGTCGGCCGGCTGCCTGTACGCGCAGGCCGGCCTGATCGAACGCGCGTGGCGCGATCTCGTCGCGGCGTGGCAGGCGCCCGTGCGGCTCGTGTTGGCAGGCGGTGCGGCGGACGACGTCGCGCGTGCGCTGACGGTCGCGCATACGCGGCATGACGCGCTGATCCTGTCCGGGCTCGCGCTGATCGCAACAGACGCGGCCGCCCCGGCAACGACGCAGGATTGACGCAAAAGCGTCGGCATCGCGCCGGCGCGTCGCGACGCAGGCCAAAGTGAGCCCGGCCGGCCCACGTCACGCCGCGAGGCAATACGCGCGGTACCGCGCCAGCGGCCCGCACGAACGGTCAACGAAAGCCATGAAAAAAGCCGGCCATGCGGCCGGCTCGACTGAACGACGTGAATCACGTCAATGACGACAAGGAGTTTCGACGATGCTGCGCTGGCTGATCGCTGTTCTCTTTCTCGCCAACATGCTCGCGTTCGTGGTAGCGCGCGGCATGTTCGGGCCGCTGCCCGCGGCCGGCCCGCGCGAACCGGGCGTGCTGTCGCGGCAGGTGCGGCCCGACGCATTGCGCGTGACACCGCTCGTGCGGGCGACCGACCAGCCGGTCGTCGGCGGCCCGATCGCGGCGCCGGCCGTCACGGCCGCACCGCTCGCGGCGTCCGCCCCGTGACGGCGCTGCGTCGCGCTCACGGCTGTTGCGCGCGCACCTTCTTCAGCAGTGCAGTGGTCGAGCGATCGTGCTCGAACGGAATCGCCAGCGCCCGGCCGCCCCAGCCGCGCACGAGCGCCGATTCCGGCAGCGCGTCCATGTCGTAATCGCCGCCCTTCACGAGGATGTCCGGACGGACGGCTTCGATCAGCGACACGGGCGTCTTTTCCCCGAACGTCACGACCCAGTCGACGCTTTCCAGCGCCGCGAGCAGCGCTGCGCGATCTTCTTCGCGGTTGATCGGCCGGTCGTCGCCCTTGCCGAGCATGCGCACCGACGCATCGCTGTTCACCCCGACGATCAGGCAGGCGCCGAGCGCTTTCGCATCGGCGAGATACGTGACGTGACCACGATGCAGGATGTCGAACACGCCGTTGGTGAACACGACGGGCGACGGCAGCGATGCGCGCAGCGCGACGAGGGCATCACGGGTGATCAGCTTGCGTTCGAAAGTGGCGGACATGATGGAGATCGGACGGGATGAACGACGGCGCGCGCGACGGCGGCACCCGATAAAAAGCCCGCCGGACCGGCCGGGCGGGCTTCATGCGACGAGCGCGACACGGTGCCGCGAGCCGGGCGCGAACCGGACACGACTCGCACCGGCAATGGCACCTGCCGGCTTCAGGCCGGCTGCGCGGCCGACGACGGGCCGCTTTCGGCCTGCAGGCGGCCAGTGACTTCCTTGCGGTAGCGGTTCAGT
>NZ_BCPP01000048.1:0-15640 GCF_016586125.1 Burkholderia sp. E168m23 | reverse complement strand
CCTCGAGCCAGTGCCGAACGGTTCTCGCATGTGCGACGTTGTCTTCCAGGAGCGCAATGCGCGGCTTTTTTGCATCGGCGGGTGTGACTGTCGACATGATTGCGAGACTGATGAGGATTTTGGGAGGCACCCACTGACGTATCCCCGTCAATACGCGATCGAACGGAATTCGTGGAGCCCACGGTTAAGCAGCGGAGTTCCCCCCGCAAGGATAGACAGAATGCACACTACGAATTGCGGCGTCCTTGATGCGAAAAAATATCGCGAGGCCGCAAACATTTCAGCGGAGCCGAAATCGCTCGGCACTGCGTCAGCAGCCCCCGCATGCACAGGGTGCGAGAAAGGCCATGAGATTGAAGATCAGACGTCAGTCAAACCGAACTCGTACGTTTCTCAACACGCGCTATGCGCAACGCTCGTCACTGACGGCGAATCGCCAGCAACCTAACGGACGGGCCACCCAAGTGCGAACCGGTGGCAAGAGAAATGCCAAGTGTGAAGTTTGCGCGGCGAGACCTGAATCTCAAACCAGCTCCTTTTGGACCTGCGATACAGATCCCAATGTAGAGCTAAAGTGTGAGCGAAATCCGCCATGCCCAATATCAGACAACTCTTATTTTCCGGAGTCGCCACATTTTAACGGGCCGAATCAATTGCATGTCGCTACGCGCGGGAACGCCAGCACAGCAGTATTCACTGCCCCCCCCGTGGCGAGCCCGCCTATCTCAGCGCGCACGGACATACGCGAGATCAGTCCACGGCAAAAAGCCGCGGCCAGTTTTCACTGGCGCTATTGCAGCGACTCATAGCGCCATCGCTCGGCACCGCTCAAATGGCAAGCATTCCCCCGCCAGCGGAGAAGCAATCTCGACGTTTGCACGTCCGCCGCGCCGCATCTCCCGCTTGGCCGACTCGATTCGATTTAACGTCTGTGGATCGCCTGCCGTCTTGAACAGGCGTCGCCTCCTGACAAGTGGGCAGCGACAAACAAATACCCCAAACCTAGTCTAGATTTAAGGATTACATACCATGCTGAGCCTGCACACCAACGCCGCCGCCATGAACATCAAGAAGGCGATCGGCAGCACCAGTAGCAGCCTGAACACCACGATGACCCGCCTGGGCACCGGCTTGCGCATCAACTCCGCCAAGGACGACGCTGCCGGCCTGCAGATCGCCGTGCGCCTGCAAGCGCAAACCCGCGGCATGGGCATGGCCATGCAGAACACGCAAAATGCATCGTCGCTGCTCCAAACCGCTGACGGCGCGATGAAGGAAGTCACCAACATTCTGTACCGCATGAAGGATCTGGCCACGCAGGCCGCTGACGGATCGTCCTCGGCAAACGAAAAGTCTGCCATGCAGGCCGAGTACGATGCGCTGGGCAAGGAACTGTCGAACATCATGAAGAACACGTCGTACGGCGGCGCCAAGCTGATGCAGAAGGAAGTCAAAAATGCAGACGACACGGTAGCGAGCGAGGGCGGTCGCCTGACCAAGGAAATCACCTTCCAGATCGGCGCCACCAAGGACGAAACGATGACCGTCGATTTCTCCAAGCACGTCACAAACGCGCACACCAAGTTCGAGGGCCTGTCGGCAACTTACAAGGGCCCGGAAGCAGGCCAGCCTGAAGTGGCCGGCAAGGAGCTGACTGAGGAGGCCAACGCGACGATCGATCTGATCAACAACGTGCTTGACGACGTGGGCGCGCTGCGCTCGGCCATCGGTGCGGCAGAAAACCGCCTCGAGCACACCCACAACAACCTGGCCAACATGTCGACGAACACGGCTGACGCCGAAGGCCGCATCATGGACGCCGACATGGCATCGGAATCCGCCAAGATGAGCTCGCAGCAAGTACTGCTGCAAGCCAGCATGTCGATGCTCAAGCAAACCAGCAGCATGAACCAGATGGTCTTGTCGCTGCTTCAGTAAGCATTGCCTCGCGATTCACTGGAGTTCAAAACCGGCCCGCCACGAGCGGGTCGTTTTTTTTGGGGTGTTCAAACTCTGTTCAACATTCTCCGCTCCATGCAGCACGCTGCCGACAATGGCGCCCACTCTTCTTCAAAACGACCCCTTGACCGTGTCAGCATCTCCCTCCCACTCCCGCAGCAGCCGAGCCGCATCTCCGGTGGTGCTTGATCCGTGCACGCTGGGGCGTCCATACCATTTGCTCGAGGATGTGCTGCAAGATATCAAGCGCAGAATCGACCACTCCCTTCATGAACGGTTCAATCTGCGCCGTGGCACGCGCTTCGTCGTCACCGGGCTCTCTGTCGCCGCGATGCGGTCGCGCAATGCGGCAGTCTGGCGCACCTATGCATGCAACCATGGACAGATTTCAGTGCGCTGCGACCGCGCGCTACTGCTGGCACTGCTGGCCTGTCATTACGACACTTCGCTGGACGAAGCCGTACCGAACGCCCCAGCGCCCGCGCCGGAAACCGGGGCGGAACGGCGTTTTGCGGCACAACAACACACCGCGCTGCTAACCGCGTTTGCTTCAGCGATGCTCGGCGACCAGGCAGAGCCCTTTTTGCCAAGTGGGGACATCCTGCCCGGCCCGGGCGTCCGCGTCCTGCGCATGACCATCTCGGAGCCCTTGCGCAACGTCGGTGGCGACGTCGAATTCGCATTGGACGACAGGTGGGTCGACCACTTGTTTGCACGCCTCGATGCTCAGCACCTGCGTGCTGCACCCGATAGTGCTCCGGCCAACGTGTGCATCCCCGTCACGATGTCGGTGCACGTGCTGTCCAAGGACATGCGCCTCGACGAACTGCTTCGCATGAGGCCAGGCGACGTCCTGCCCGTTCGCTTGCCCGATACCGTCGACGTGCTCGTCGATAACGTCCGCCTCTACCGCGCGGCCTTGGCCGAACACCAAGGCGCGCTGTGGATTACTTCTTTCGAACCCGTGGAGTAACCCCCAACATGACCTCGACCACTGACCTTGATCTCTCCGCGCTGGGCGATCTGGATCTGGGCGACGATCCCCAATCCATCACCGAACCTGCTTCGCCGCGCGACCCGATGCGTATGCTGCGCCGCATTCCCGTGCGCTTGACGCTGGAGGTTGGGGAGGCCACCGTACCGCTAGCCGATCTGCTGTCGTACGAAACCGGCTCGACGGTGGAGCTCAATCGCCTTGCCGGCGAACCCCTCGTCATCAAGGTAAATGGTACGCCGGTGGGCTTGGGCGAAGTCGTCGTCTCGGGAGAACACTACGGGTTACGCATCATCGAACTCGACGACCTCAACTCGCTTGCGACATGAAGAATCGCGACCTCCTGCCCCATCTGGGTCTGGCGTTAGCCGTTTTCGCAGTGCCCGCACTCGTTCAAGCCGACACGCTGACGCTCGCATCCGATGCCGTCGGCGGACAAGGCTTCACAGTCAAAACTCAGATCCTCGTTCTGATGACGCTGCTCGGGCTACTGCCCGCGCTGCTGATGACGATGACGAGCTTCCTGCGCTATGTGATCGTGCTGTCACTGGTCAAGCAGGCGCTAGGCCTGCAGCAAGGATTGCCGGGACGCATCGTGACGGGTGTCGCGCTGGTGCTCACCATGCTTACGATGCGCCCGGTCGGCGAGGAAATCTGGCAAAAGGCGTTCGTGCCATACGACCAGGGCAAGATCAGCATGCAGGCCGCGCTCGCGACATCGGAACAACCGCTGGGGCGCTATATGCTTGCGCAGACGAACAAGGCCACGCTTGCGCAGATGGCCAAACTCTCCGGCACCGAAAAAATCACGGACCCGGAGAAGCAGCCGTTCCTGGTTAAATTGTCGGCGTTCGTGCTGAGCGAACTGAAGACTGCGTTCCAGATGGGCGCCATGCTGTTCATCCCGTTCCTGATCGTCGACATCATTGTCGCGTCCGTGCTGATGGCAATGGGCATGATGATGCTGTCGCCACTCGTCATCTCGCTGCCGCTGAAGCTGCTCTTGTTCGTACTGGTGGACGGATGGTCACTTACCGTCAACACCCTCATTACCAGCGTGAAGGCCTACTGATGCTGACTCCCGATCTGGCTGCCAGCTTCGCCGTCGACGCGTTGCGCCTGGTGCTCGTCATCATCCTCGTGCTGATTACACCAGGCCTGATCACGGGTGTGCTGGTGGCCATATTCCAGGCCGCGACGCAAATCAATGAGCAGACGATGAGCTTTCTTCCGCGCCTGATCACGACGCTGGTCGCACTCGCGCTGGCTGGCCCGTGGATGACCGGCCGCGTCATGCATTACACGGTTGAGATCTTCAGCCGCGCCGCACAACTGACCGGGTGACTCGGCAATGGAAATTGTCCTTGCCAAGCTCCTGCCGCTCGCGAACACGATCTTCTGGCCTTTCTGCCGAATCGCTGCCGCGCTGGCCGCGTCGCCGATCCTGGGTGACGCAATGGTCCCTGTGCGCATTCGCCTGCTGATCGCCCTCATCCTCGCATTAGCCATACAGCCCGGTATTCCGGCGATGCCCGTGATCGACCTGCTGCAGCTCGAAGGTGTGGCTGCCGTGGCCGAACAGGTCCTGATAGGCGGCCTGCTCGGCTTCGTGTTCCATCTCGTGCTGGGCGCGCTGCAGATTTTCGGTACCGTCGCGTCGTCGCAATTGGGCCTGTCCATGGCGCAAATCAACGATCCGATGAATGGCCAGATGGCCGACGTACTCACCAGCGTCATGTACGTGGTGTTCATCCTGCTGTTCTTCGCAGTTGACGGCCACCTGATCCTGACGGCTGTCATCGCGCGCAGCTTTGCAGTCTGGCCGGTCGGTCGTTTTGCCTTCGATCTCGACGCGCTCAAGCATCTCGCATTCGCAGTAGGCTGGGTGTTCTCCGCCGCCGTGGCGTTGGCGCTTCCGGTGATGTTCGCTACGCTGGTAGTACAAGTCGGCCTGGGCCTCCTCAATCGCGTAGCACCCGCACTGAATCTTTTTGCGTTGGGCTTTTCGATCACGACCATGTTCGGGCTGTTACTGCTGACGCTGCTATTGCCGTCACTGCCGGATCACTACGGTCGCATGGTGGAGCACGTTCTAGAACTCTACGACCGACTCGCGACGCGGCCCCTCGGCAACGGGGGAATGCAATGAGCGAGCAACAAACCGGCGACAAGACAGAAAAGGCCACCCCGCAGAAACTGCGCAAAGCCAGAATGGAAGGCCAGGTTGCACGTTCGCGAGATATCGGCACGTGTGTGGGAATTCTGATTGCTCTCAAGCTTATCGTCGTACTAGCCCCGGCGTGGCTGGTTGAACTCAAGCACATTTTCGCGCTGTCGTTTGCAGACCTTTCCGGCGACGACAGGATCGGCAATGCGGCGTCGATGCTATTTCCCGCAGCGGCGCTGCTATTGTGCAAGATGCTTGCCCCGCTGGCCGCGGTGCCCGCCGGCATCATCGTCGCGTCGTTGGTACCGGGCGGCTGGACCATAAGCCACAAAAACGTCATGCCGAAGCTGAACCGCTTGAACCCGCTTTCCGGGCTCAAGCGCCTGGTGTCCGGCAAGCATTACGTGCAGTTCGGCACGACCGTGCTCAAGGCCCTCGTATTGATGGCCACGCTCTTCATCGTCTGCCGCTCCAACTTGAGCGGCTTCATCCGCTTGCAAGGCGCGCCGCTCGCCGATGCACTGACCGGTGGGGCAAACCTGTTCCTGACCTCTGCGCTCACGCTGACGTGCATCATCATCGTGTTCGCACTCGTCGACATACCGGTACAACAAATCATCTTCAAGCGCGGCCAGCGGATGAGCAAGCGTGACATCAAAGAGGAGATGAAGCAATCCGAAGGAAAGCCCGAGGTCAAGAGCCGCATCCGCCAAATCCAGCGCCAGATCGCGCGCCAGGGAATCCGCAAGACCGTGCCAACCGCAGATGTGGTGGTGATAAACCCGACCCACTATGCAGTTGCACTCAAGTACGACGTAACGCGAGCACAAGCGCCGTACGTCGTAGCCAAGGGGGTCGATGAGGTTGCGCTGTTCATTCGCGACGTCGCCCGAGGGCACAACGTCGAGGTGCTCGAGCTGCCGCCGCTGGCGCGTGCGATCTACCACACCAGCCAGATCAATCAGCAAATTCCGGCAGAGCTGTATCGCGCGGTAGCGCTGGTGTTGTCCTACGTTTTACAGATCAAGGCATTCCGCAACGGCGGACGCGACGTTTCACCATCGCTACCCACTGGCATCACCATTCCCGAACACTTGCAAAAGTCCCAATCCCGATGAACGTGATCGACCTGCTCAAGCGCCTGAAGTTTGCTGCGCCTCTCGCCCTGTTCACCATCCTGGCGATGGTAATCCTGCCGCTTCCGCCAGCCGCGTTGGACATCATGTTCACGTTCAACATCGTGCTGTCCATCGTGGTGGTCATGGTGGCCGTGACCGTGAAGCGACCGCTGGACTTCTCGGCCTTCCCGACCATTATCCTGGCTGCCACGCTGATGCGCCTGACATTGAACGTCGCATCCACACGCGTAGTTTTGCTCAATGGCTACACGGGCGCGAGCGCAGCCGGCCAAGTGATCGAATCGTTCGCCAATGTAGTGATCGGCAGCAACTTCGTGGTCGGGCTGGTCGTGTTCGTGATCCTGATGATCATCAACTTCGTCGTGGTCACCAAGGGTGCGGAGCGCATCTCGGAAGTGTCGGCGCGTTTCACCCTCGATGCGCTGCCCGGCAAGCAGATGGCCATCGACGCCGATCTGAACGCCGGTGTCATCACACAGGCACAGGCCCAGCAACGCCGCAAGGACGTTACGACCGAAGCCGACTTTTACGGCGCCATGGATGGCGCCTCGAAGTTCGTGCGCGGCGACGCCATCGCCGGCATTCTGATTCTCATCACGAACATGATCGGTGGCGTGATCATCGGCGTCATCATGCACGGCTTGCCTGCAGGCGAGGCATTCCACAAGTATGCGCTGCTGGCCATCGGGGACGGCCTGGTCGCGCAAATACCCGCCCTCCTGCTGTCCGCCGCCGCCGCGGTCATTGTCACCCGCATCGACGATGCACGCGACTTCGAGGAACAGGTCGGCCAGCAGTTGCTGGCTTCGCCGTTGGTGCTGTTCAGCGCTTCCGCACTGATGGCCGCGCTGGGCCTGATCCCGGGCATGCCAACATTGGTGTTTCTGTGCTTTGCAGCAGTGCTCGGTTACGTCGGCTATCGGATGACGCAGCGGACTTCGCCCTCCGCAGCGGTCGAGGCGGAAGAAACCGCCCGCGTCATGCAAGCCACGCTAGCCGCGCCCGACAACGAATCGATCGACTGGAGCAGCCTGCCGTATGTGGACGCGCTTTCGGTATCCCTCGGCTACAAGCTGGTGGAGATGTTGGACCGCGCTCAGGGCGCGCCACTGGTGCGCCGTCTGCATGGCACCCGACAAACCCTATCGGAACAGCTCGGCTTCCTGCTACCGGCCATCGGCGCGCGCGACGACATGAGCCTGCCCCCCTCCAGTTACACCATCATGCTCAATGGCACCAAACTGGCTCAGGCCCAAGTGCAACCGGGAAAGCTGATGGCCATTCCGTCACCTACCGTCTACGGGGAATTGGATGGCACACCCGACATCGACCCTGCCTACGGCATGCCCGTCACGTGGATCGAGCCCGACCAGAAGGCCCATGCCCTCGGCCTCGGCTACCAGGTCGTCGATTGCGCGACGGTGATCGCCACGCATGCGGCCAAGTTAATTCGCGAAACGATTCCCGACCTGTTCAGCTACGATCATGTGACCGCCATCATCGAACGCCTGACGGCCATTGCGCCAGCGCTGGCCGATGCGCTGGGAAAATGCCTCACGCACAGTCAGTTGCGCAAGGTGTTCCGTACGTTGTTGGCCGAGAACGTGTCGATCAAGGACATCGAAACCGTGTCCGCCACGCTGGTGGAAGCCGCGGAAACCACCAAGGACCCGCTGCTGCTCGTGGCCGAAGTCCGCTGCGCACTGCGTCGCCAGATCGTGGCCGGACTTGGCGCCCAGCACGAGGCACTCAAGGGCTTCAGCCTGACGGTGGAACTCGAGAACATTCTGCTGAATGCCCTAAGTCTCGCGGAGCAATCGGGAACCCGTGTGCCGCTGGACAACTTCCCGGTCGAACCGAACGTGCTCTCACAGTTGCAGACCCATATGCCGGCGGTGGTCGAACAATTGAAACAAATGGGTGCCGCCCCAGTGCTGATCGTGGTGCCACGCATTCGCCCGATGCTCGCGCGGTACGCCAAACTGTTCTCTCCGGACCTAACCATCCTGTCGTACAACGAAGTTCCCGACAACAAGGAAGTCAGCATTGTCGGCACGCTTGGATGACGCCCCTGCCATGATCGCTACGGCGGCCTTGCCGGCTCTTCTATTCCAACCTGTGACAGGCAATCGATTTTCGGTCGTCTGACCCAACCTCGTTACGCTGTTCGTTTTAACCACCACCTGAAGGACTCGAAATTTTTATGTTTCTTCCGTTTCTGTTGTCACTCGCATCGTTCGTCTCAATGATATACGGTACACGTTCACGTACGATCTCTTTGTTCGTCGTCGCACTGATCTCCACACTTTTCTCATTCGCTCATCACGCGACAGATTCGCTCAATCTATCCCTCTAAATGACATCGCGATAATGGAAATGAAGATTCCACGAAACGATAGCAACGACAACGCGACGACGAACAATACGCTAGATGTTCTTGCATTAATTGCGATTAGTGCAGCACTGCTCATCGCATTCTATTATCAACTTGCATTCAATGAGCTACCCTGTCCACTTTGCTTACTGCAGCGCGTCGGATTGATCCTCGCCGGGATCGGATTCGCAATGAACGTCAGATACGGCGTACGTGGCACCCATTATTGCTGCATGCTCGTCAGCGCTGTCGCAACCGGCGTCATCGCAGGTCGTCAGGTACTGCTACACATCTCACCTGATTCAGGAGCGTATGGTTCAGCTCTGTGGGGCCTCCATTTCTACACATGGTGCTTTATCGCGTCGGTGTTGATCATTTTGTATGTTTCCTTGCTGCTTGCCGTCCGCCACACAAGCCATACTGTGCAACCCGCGTCGCTGAGTACCAGCGGGCGAATCGCGATTGCAGTCTTCGGGCTTACGATCGTCGCCAATCTCGTATCGACATTACTCGAATGCGGTGGCGGTCAGTGCGCGAGCGATCCCGTCGTGTACGAACTGCTCGAACATTTCCGAAATAATTGAGTATTCCGGGAAGCGGGCAGTGTTTCATGTTAAATGATGGTATTTTCGAAAATAAAATCAATGTCGTGTGCGATACGCACGGACAAGCACCTGAGGAACTCCAGCACATCCATCAATTCGATCCCGCACATTTGAAATTTCGGCGAGTAACTTGCTCAAAGCAAGTGAAGTTGTATCGGAATCGATGTCACATGCCTACCGTGCGGCGCAACACATGCGGAGTGTCAAGTCGTAGAATAGGTTGACAGTATCTCGACCCTAGAACGCCCGATGCACCGCATCGGGCGTTCTGTATTTCAGGCTTCAGGATCGTTAATGGTTGTAGATGCGCGCCAATTGCTCGACCATTTTGACGGCCTGCGCCACGCCAGCGGGACGTCGCAAGAAGAACTCGCCTTAGAAGATGCCGTTGATCCGCTTGGCCAACGGGTTCTGATATCAGTCGTGTCCGTCCGTCATCGCAGGCGGATTCAACCGGTCGATGCAACACACTACACGCTGGGTAAGCAGTGGAGGTGTTGCTAATAAAACAGCGGCGCAGGATCTGCCACAGCGAGCCTCAAAAAGCATTGACGTTGGAGCGGTGGCGCAAAGGTGACACGCTACATCAGATTGCCCAACTGTTCGATCGCCACCGTTCCTCTATTCAGGGAATTCTTGTCAGGATCGGTGGAATACGGCCAAGGTTTCGGTAGATTCTGGTAATGCCGGAAGTGATGGTGTCATTGCGTCGTCTTATGATACGCCCGATGCGGCATGATTGGCAGCCGCGCGGCGCGCTGCACATCGAACAATCCATCTCGTCCTGCTTGATGCCTCGTTCGACGAACGCCGGTCCGAGCAAGTGATGCAATTTACGCTTCCCAGCCGCAGCTGACGCAGTCGCACGTCGCGCGCATGCCCGCCCAAGACAAAATGCTCGAGGCGCCGAACTTCGAGTTCCCCGACAGAGGCAAGGGCGCGAACCAAGCCGCCGCGGCCGCGCACCTCGGCGCGCGCATCACGATGGCCACGAAAGTCGACGATGACTCGCTCGTGGACAACAATATCCGCAAGGTCGCCATTGCCGGTGCCGAATTTCACATCATTCGCCGCCGCTGCGGCAATCTCTGCGCTCGCCATCGAATCGCGCACCGCACGCTGCCTCCTGCGAGAATGCTCTCAAACCGATGAGTTGCACCTATTCACCCCAACTTACGCTGCCGATCGATGGTGTTCAATGTCGCGGGGACAGATTCGGCGTCACGGCTTGCGCATACCGCCATAGTTGCTATGCTATTTCAAACAGACGCCCTAAGGATCAGCGATCAATGCTACGCCTCCCGTTCGTTGCGTCGCCCTATCCCGATGAAATATTCGGCTCATGGCTTGCGCGAGTCTGTCTGCACAATGCAGTTGATGGGAACTCATTGCTACGAAAAATCGGCTTTACCGCCCCCTCTCGCCAAGCCCCCTTCGATATCCTCCCATTTACCAAAAGAGTAAACAACCTGTGCGACATTCTCGAAATTGAATACGAAGACATACTTCTTAATTACACAACGCTACCATATCGCCTTACGTTTGGCGCTGCAGAAATTCGAGATGGGTATTTACTCGGCACGCGTTCCCTGCCAAAACTATTCAGCGACAAACACAACCCGACATCGGTGCGCAATGGAACTAACCACATTAAATCAAAAGATAGATCAATTCGATATTGCCCACACTGTCTATTGAAAGACTACCAAACGTATGGAGAACCATACTGGCATCGATCAAATCAGCTACCAAATATCGAGCATTGCCCTCTTCATCAAATTGCTCTTCGACGTACTTGCCCGATATGCTGCCACGCCGTATTACTTCAATGCGGACTCCTCGCTGCCGCCAGTCTGCGGTGCATATGCGGGCATGATTTGACCGAAGACGCTGACGATATCTCTCCATCTGACGGACAAAAAATCTTGACAACCCTGAGCATTGAAGCGCTAAATAATCGCATCTTTTCTCACTCATTCCGTCAAGTCGACTCATTTTTGAGACATATAATTCGGCCCATTAGTTACGAGAAGCTTCTATCATCTGCTTTTGGAGAATTTCAGATCGAAAATGGATCGTATATCTTCCACTCATACGACAACAAGCTAATTACAACAATTCCCACCAGACATGAATTTCACCGACCCGGCGATTGTTGCGCCGTACTTTCCGCCTCTAAAATAAAATTAGAAAATTTTTTCACATCAATCGATGAATCTATCAAACAAAACCACCGCGCGCCGAAATTGCCATTAACCTTGACAGTCAGCATTCCAAAAGCGCGCGAGTTATTTACAGAATACACCACGACCAAACATCGCCCATTTAACTCAATGATCCAGTATAGATGGTATTGGTTATTAAGAATTTTTGATCAAAATTGGGTTCAGCTTCAGCGCCCCGAATCAATGCGCCGATGGATTCATCGACTGCCATCGATACAAGAAGATCGAGAAAAAATCAATACCACACTCCATCACAAAGGAAACACCTCACAAACCTGGCACGTTATTGTTTATTCCCCGGTGTACCATCGCGCAATTATTCGAGATGGAGATTGGCTAGCTACGATCAAAAGTCAGGCCGCACCCCAAGCCCGGAACAAGAGGAATACATTAAGCCCCCTCCTCCTCAAACGGGCTTCGCTTCTTTTTGAATCCCTGCGACTTTTTTCGCATGAATTCGGATGCCCACACGCAATTCGCTTGATTGATCTTGCAAAAAACTCCAACCTAACGATATCCCAAGCTAGAATAACCATCAATAAACACACCGAACTCCATGCCGCATTTAAATCATCAAATAGCAACCTGAGAGAAAGACAGCTTCGATGGGCGCTTGAACAACTTGTTTTAAAGCACTCCGCCATAACAACAAGCAACATTATCTCAAAGGCCAGCCTTTGGCGGACTCAGAAAATCAGCGCGCTGGCTGATCAAATAATCTCAGAGTTCAAAAAAACATATAAATCCCCCGAGCAAACAAATTCTCAAAATTAAAATCCCCCAACGCCAGTCAAACCCAGCACCAGAGCAAACTCCCAGACCAGCCAGACTATTAGTAATTCGCCAATAGCATCCCACCAACCCAAATCGCCACCCACAACCGCATCGCATGCGACCTTGCCGCGCATATCGACGCACACAACATAACATTCCTCTTATTAGAAATATCCACACGTTTTTCCATCGTCGTAATTTTCCATAATTATATTTCTTTGCCTTCGATCATCCTGCTCTTTATTTGACAAGTAATCTAGGCGTTCAAATTTTCCATAATAATTGTCACCCAAAGGATGGCCGCTACGACACGCGGCTGGCGGGCAGCGGCGGCAGCGCGCCCGACTTCCGCTGCACGGCCGAGGCGTCGCACGACCGGACGCTGCCGGACGCCTTCGCGCCGTTCTTCGACGACTGGCGCACGGCCGTCGCCGCGCTGTCGCTGCAGCACGCGGCCGTCGCCCATGTGGAAGACTGCGATCGTCTTGCCCATGCGTCGATCGACCTGCCGATCGACGTCGACGCGGTACGGCCGCTGAAGACGGTCGGGCCCACCGGCGGCGGCGACTTCCTCGCCCGCATCGGCGCGACCGGCGAGCCGCTGTGCTTCGTCGTGCCGGACGTCGCATTCCGCGTGCTGTCCGAGCGGCTGCTGTAGCGCGCAGCTCAGGCAGCCGGGCGCACAGGCGCGCCCTCGCCGCTTTCGTCCGTGAGCCGTCCCGCGTAATCGCGCGCGAATTGCACCGCGATACGGCCCGAGCGCGCGCCGCGTTCGAGCGCCCACTGCAGCGCGGGCTCGCGCGCCGCACGAATCTGCGCGTCATCGAAACCGGCCGCGCCGAGGCGGCTCTCGACGACGGCAAGGTACTCGTCCTGCGTGAAGCCGTAGAACGTGACCCAGATCCCGAAGCGCTCGGACAGCGAAATCCGCTCCTCGACCGCGTCGCCCGGATGCAGTTCGCCGTTCTCCGCGCGCGTCACGTTCGCGTTGTCGCTCGCCTGCTCGGGCATCAGGTGGCGCCGATTCGACGTCGCGTACACCAGCACGTTCGACAGGTCGCTCGCGACCGAGCCGTCGAGCACCGTCTTGAGCCCCTTGTAGCCGGTCTCACCGGCCTCGAACGACAGGTCGTCGCAAAACACCAGGTAGCGCTCGGGCCGCGTGCGCACCAGCTCGACGATCGCCGGCAGATCGTTCAGCCCTTCCTTGCTGACCTCGATCAGCCGCAAGCCGTGCGCTGCGAACGCATGCAGGCACGCCTTCACGATCGACGACTTGCCGGTGCCGCGCGCGCCGGTCAGCAACACGTGATTGGCCGCGAACCCGTGCACGAACTGCCGCGTGTTCCGCTCGACGATCGCCGCCTGGCGGCCGACGTTGCGCAGCGCGTCGAACGCGACGAGCGCGGGCGCGGCGATCGGCTCGAGCGGCGCCGTTTGATGGCCCGCGCCGAAACCGCGCCAGCGAAACGCGATGGCCGCATCGAAATCGACGGCCGCCGGCGCGCGGGTGCCCGCGAGCGCCTCGAGCGCGGTCGCGATCCGTTCGAGCTGACGCGCGAGCGCCGGCGCGGCGACCGGCGCCCGTCCGTCCGGCAGCGCGGCCACCAGGTCCTGCATGTCGGGATGGGCGCTCATTGACGGACTCCTTGCGCCCCGCCGGCCTGAAACGGAAAGCGCTGCGCGATCGCGACGCCGAGCAGCGCGACGCTGCCGCCGATCAGGTGATACAGCCGCAGCGATTCGCCGAGCAGCACGATCGCGCCGGCGGCCGTCATCACGGGCAGCAGGTTCATGAACATCGCGCAACGGCTCGGGCCGAGCAGCCGCACGCCCTGCATCCACAGATACGGGAGCACCACCGACGCCAGCACGCCGGCGTAGAGGATCAGCGGCACGCTCGCGCGCGTCGGCCACGCGGCCTGCGCGGGCAAGCGCAACAGCATCGGCACCATGAATACGAGCGCGGCCAGCGCCTGCACGTAGGTCGACTGCCAGGCCGGCAGCGCGCCGATGCGCCAGCGCTTGAGCAGCACGCCGTAAAGCGCGTACGCGGCCGATGCGGCCAGCATCAGCAGGTCGCCCGGATGCACGCCGCGCGCGGCGATCGCCGTTGGATGCCCTTCGGCGATCAGGTAGACGACGCCCGCGAGCGACAGCACCCCGCCGCCGATCATGCCGGCGCCGGGCGGATCGCCGAGCAGCAGCGAGCTCAGCAGCATCGTCATCAGCGGTACGAGCGCGGTGATGATCGCCATGTTGGTCGCGCTGGTCGTCTTCGCGGCCTCGTAGGACAGGCTCTGGAACAGCGCCATCGCGAGAAAGCCGAGTGTCGCGAGCTTCGGCAGGTGCGCGACGAGCACCGCGCGATTGCGCCACGCGGGGCGCAGCGTGAAGACGCTCATCAGCGCCACCGCAAGCAGCAACCGGTAGAACGTGATGGCCGACGGGTCGATCGTCGAGGCGGACAGCTTCGACACGACGACGTTGCCGGCCCACAGCGCGATCGCACAGAAGGGGAGCAGAAAAGGAGACTTGTTCATCGCGTTTGACGGATTAATATCGTGACAGGGAGGCTGGCGTGAATCGGAACGCCATCGTGCCCGCCCGCCCACTGCCTGTCTCACGCCAAAATGTCACGACTTGTCGCCAATCGGACACGCGAGTCCACCCCGCCGTTTGCGCACCTTCGCTACGAATCGACGCCGATGCCCGTGTCGGCGATGGCGGCCACGTACGTGCACGGCACGTCGATCGCGCCGCACCGCCATCGACGCGCGCAATTGCTCTACGCGATCGAGGGCGTGATGCACGTGGAATCGGAAGGCGCGTCGTGGATCGTGCCGCCGACGCGCGGCGTCTGGCTCGAAGCCGGCCTCGACCATACGGTGCAGATGAGCGGCGACGTGCAGATGCGTACCGTGTTCGTCGAACCGGGCGCGGTCGAGCACCTGCCCGCGCGCAGTTGCGTCGTCGAAGTGCATCCGCTGCTGCGCGAGCTGATTCTCGCCGCGGTCGACGTGCCGCTCGATTACGCGCCGGGCTCGCGCCACGATCACCTGATGCGCCTGCTGCTTGCCGAAGTGACCGTCGCGCCGCTGTTGCCGCTGTACCTGCCGTGGCCGCACGATGCGCGCCTGCGGACGATCTGCGACACGCTGGTCGCCACGCCCGACGACCTGCGCACGATCGCCGAGTGGGCCGACCTGCTCGGCCTGTCGGTCCGCACGCTGCATCGCGCGTTCCGGCGCGAGACGGGGCTCAGCTTCCGCCGCTGGCGCGAGCAGGCGCGGCTGCTGCTCGCGCTCAAGCGCCTGGCGCACGGCGAGAAAGTGCTGACCGTGGCGATGGATCACGGCTACAGCAGCCAGAGTGCGTTCTCCGCGATGTTCAAGCGGCACTT
>NZ_BCPP01000047.1:0-15712 GCF_016586125.1 Burkholderia sp. E168m23 | reverse complement strand
CGCCTTCGCGCCCTGCGCTTCCTCGACCGCGTGAATGATCCGCGCGAGCGTCGAGTTGGCCGCGACGGCCGTCACGCGGTAGTCGAACGAACCCGATTCGTTGATCGTGCCCGCGTACACCGCGTCGCCGCTCGCCTTTTCGACGGGCAGGCTCTCGCCGGTGATCGGCGCCTGGTTGACCGTCGAGCGGCCGGCGACGACTTCGCCGTCCAGCCCGATCCGCTCGCCCGGCTTCACGCGCACGACCGCGCCGAGCGCGACCTGCGCGGCCTCGATCGTGCGCCACGCGCCGTCGGCCTGCTGCACGGTCGCGGTATCCGGCGCGAGCTGCATCAGCCCCTGGATCGCATTGCGCGCGCGGTCGAGCGACTTCGCCTCGATCAGCTCGGCAATCGTGAACAGCACCATCACCATCGCGGCTTCCGGCCACTGACCGATCGCCATCGCGCCCGTCACCGCGATGCTCATCAGCGCGTTGATGTTCAGGTTGCCGTTGCGGATCGCGATCCAGCCCTTCTTGTACGTGGTCAACCCGCACGCGAGCACCGCGGCGAGCGCGAGCGCGGCCGACAGCCACACCGGCAGCCCGGCCCAGGTCGCACCTTCGGACGCGATCGCGGCGACGCCGGCGAGCGCCAGCGGCCACCACGGCTTCGCGGGCGGCGGCGCGATGGGCGCTCCCGGTGCATCGGCCGACGCGGCTTCCGGCGTCATCCCGAGCGAGCGGATCGCACTTTCGAGCGCCGGCTGCGCGCCGGGCACGTGCTCGACGGTCAGCATCCGCTGCATCAGGTTGAATTCGAGCGCCGACACTTCGCCCATCCCGCCGAGCTTCTTGCGGATCAGCGTTTCCTCGGTCGGGCAGTCCATCTGCATGATGCGGAACGCGGAGCGCACGTGGCCCGACGCGGTTGCCTGCGCGACCGGCAGCGGCGCGAGCGTCAGCGCTGCCGGCGCGCAGCAGTCGCCGGCCGCGTGGTCGTGGTCGTGGTCGTGGTCGTGGTCGTGGTCGTGGTCGTGACCGGCATGGTCATGCGCGGCGTGGTCGTGCGAACACGTTGCACCGTGCACATGCTGGTCGTCGCCCGCATGGCCGTGATCGTGGTCATGACCCGCCTCGCCGTGCGCGGCGTGATCGTGCCCGTGATCGTGGTCATGGCCGTGCGCGTGCTCGCCGGCCACCGACGCCGCGTCGGCAACGGTCGCCGTCTGCGTGTCGCGCGCATCGGCGCAGCACGCATCGGCGCCGCCGGCATGACGGTGTCGTGGGTCGTGGGGACGCTTGGCGTCGGTCATGACAACCTCCTTTGTGGCTTGACGGTGTAGAGTTAACACCCTGAAGCCACTACAAGGTCAACCCTTACACGGGAGAAAGGCATGAAGATTGGCGAACTGGCCAAAGCGGCCCGCTGCACGCCCGAGACGATCCGTTTCTACGAGAAAGAGGGTCTGATGCCGGATGCGGAGCGCACCGATTCGAACTACCGCAACTACACCGACGTGCACGTCGAGCGGCTGCGCTTCATCCGCAACTGCCGCGCGCTCGACATGGCGCACGACGAAATCCGCGCGCTGCTGCGGCTCACCGACACGCCGGCCGACCGCTGCGATTCGATCAATTCGCTGCTCGACGATCACATCGGACACGTCGACGCGCGCCTCGCGGAACTCACGCATCTGCGCGACCAGCTCACCGAATTGCGCCGCCAGTGCGTCGGCGAGCATTCGGTCGAGGATTGCGGCATCGTGCATGGCCTTGCGACGATGGAAACCGTCGCGCCGGCCACGAAGCGCTCGCACCTCGGCTGAAACCCTTGCCAAACAAGATAATCAGATTGAGAATAGTTATATTCTTACTAGATATAATTTAACTATTCATGTCTATGAGTCGCCCGTCTCCGCTCGCGCTGGCCGTCCTCGCGACGCTCACCGAAACGCCGATGCATCCGTACGGAATGCTGCAGCAACTGAAGGCCCGCGGCTACGACGAAGTCGTCAATGTGCGGCAGCGCACGAGCCTGTACCAGACGATCGATCGGCTGCTGCGCGACGGGCTGATCGCCGTGCACGACACCGAACGCGACGGCGCGTTTCCGGAGCGCACGGTGTATGCGCTGACGGAAGCCGGGCACACGGCCGGGCAGGCATGGCTGCATGCGCTGCTCGCGGAGCCCGCCCGTGAATTTCCGGCGTTCGGCGCCGGCCTCGCGTTCCTGCCGCTGCTCGATGCGGAAGATGCGCGTCACCAGCTCGAGCTGCGCATCGCGCGGCTCGACGCCGAACGCGAGCGGCTGGAAGCGCTGCGCGCCACCGCACAGGCCGAGCAGGTGCCGCGCCTGTTCCTGCTGCAGAACGAGCATGCGCTCGTGCTGCTCAATGCGGAGCTGAACTGGGCGCGCAGCGTCGTCGAACACCTGAAGATCGGCGCGCTGCGCTGGGTGGACGGCTGACGCGCGGCGCCGGCCGATGCCCGGCGGCAGCGGCCGTCGGCCGCATCAAAGTACCTTGCCGGGATTCAGGATGCCGCGCGGGTCCAGCGCGGCCTTCAGGCGCCGCATCAGCCCGATTTCCGCGGCGCTGCGCGTGTGCGCCAGATAAGGACGCTTGAGCACGCCGATCCCGTGCTCGGCCGACACCGAGCCGCCCATGTCGCGCACCACCGCATACACGCAGTGATCGAGCGCATCGGCATCCGCGTCGGTCATCGCGGCCAGCGACACGCCGATATGCACGTTGCCGTCGCCGACATGGCCGAAGAACAGGCACGTGAGCGCCGGCCAGCGCGCCCGCAACGCCGCCTCGCAGCGTTCGGCGAACGCGCCGAGTTCGCCCGTCGGCAGACTCACGTCGAAGTTGACGAGATGGGGCAGCGCATCGATCGCGAGACCTTCACGCAACGCCCACAAATCGCGCGCCTGCCGCTCGGAGGTCGCGAGTACCGCATCGTCGACGAGCCCGGCATCGAATCCCGCGGCCAGCCCCGTTTCGAGCGCCTGGTGCGCATCGCCGCCCGGCGCGCTCGTCGCGCATTCGATCAACACCACGAAACCGCCGTCGCCGACGAACGGCGCCGATACCCCGGGCGTATGCCGCGCGACGTAGTCGTAGAACGACGGCCACATCGCCTCGAAGCTGACGACTTCCGGCAGCGTGCGCACGCGATTCCACAGCGCGACCACCGCGTCGTAGTCGCGCACGCGGCAGAGCGCCGTGGCCGGCGCCGCGAGCAACGGATGCAGCCGCAGCACCGCGCGCGTGACGACGCCGAGCGTCCCTTCGCTGCCGATGAACAACTGCTTCAGGTCGTAGCCCGCGTTGTTCTTCAGCATCCGGTTCATCGACGACACGATCGTGCCGTCCGCGAGCACCGCCTCCAGCCCGAGCACCTGCTCGCGCATCATCCCGTAGCGGATCGCGCGCGTACCGCCCGCATTGGTCGCGAGCATGCCGCCGATCTGGCACGAGCCGCGCGCGCCTAGATCGACGCCGAACGTGAAGCCCGCCGCTTCGGCGGCTTCCTGCACCGTCTGCAGCGGCGTGCCCGCGCGCACGGTGATCGTGCCGGCCGCCGCGTCGAGCGTTTCGATGCCCGCGAAGCGCTCCATCGACAGCACGACCTCGCCGCCCAGCGCGACCGCCCCGCGCGCGAGCCCGGTCAGCCCGCCTTGCGGCACGACCGGCTGGCCGAGCCGCGAGCACAGCGCGAGCGTGCGCGACACGTCGTCGACGCTGCACGGGCGCACCAGCGCGCGCGGCCGCACGCCGGCCGGCTCGTTGTACGCGGTGAAGTAACGCGGATCGATATCGGCCGCGCGCGTGACGAGTGCGTCGCCCAGTTCGGCGGCGAGCACGGCATCGACGGCCTCGTCCGGCAGCGGCCTGCCGTCCGGTGCGCTGCCCGCGGTCCGGTTCGAGGTCGGCATCGTGCGCGGCCCCGCTTACTTCGTCGAGATGTCGATATCGCCGAAATACTTCAACCCGAGCGACTTCACCGTGCCGTCCGCCTTCAGCTTGTCGATCGCCGCGTCGAGCTTCGCCTTCAGCGCGTCGTCGCCCTTGCGCAGGCCGAACGCGATGCCGCTGCCGAGGATCTTGTCGTCGTGCACCGGCTGGCCGACGAACGAGAAGCCCTTGCCGTCCGGGCGCGACAGGAAGCCGCGCTGGCCCGACGGCGCGAGCACGAGCGTCGCGTCGAGGCGGCCCGCGACCAGATCCGCATACGCCTGGTTCTGGTCCTGGTACGCGACGATCGCGACGCCGGCCGGCTCCCAGTGCGCCTTCGCGAAGGTTTCCTGGATCGACGCCTGCAGCACGCCCACGCGCTTGCCCTTCAGCGATTCGGGCGTCGGCAGCAGCCCGCTGCCGGTGCGCGCGATCAGCTGGGTCGGCACGCGATAGATGATCGTGGTGAAGTCGATCGCCTGGCGCCGTTGCTCGGTCGCGTTCATCGCCGAGTTGATCGCGTCGAACTTGCGGCCCTTCAGCGCCGGAATCAGCCCGTCGAACGACGTCTCGACCCATTTGCACGACAGCTTCGCCGTCTGGCAGACGGCATTGCCGACGTCGATGTCGAAGCCCTGCAGGTCGCCGTTCGGCGCCTTCGATTCGAACGGCGGGTATTGCGCTTCGAGGCCGAAGCGCAGCGTCGGCGCATCGGCGAGCGCCGCGCCGGAGCCGATGGCGCACGCGAGTGCGAACGCGAGTTTCAAGGTAGCCGTGTGTTTCATCGTGATCTCCTGGGTCTGGTCGATGCGACGTCTCCGTCGCCGGTTGTCCTACAGCGAACGCAGCCGCCGCGCGCCTTCGACCAGCGTCGCGTCGTCCTTCGAAAAACTGAGCCGGATCACGCCGGCGTCGGTGCCCTCGGTATAGAACGCCGACAGCGGAATCGTCGCGACACGCGCATCGCGGATCAGGCGCAGCACGAAATCGCTGTCGCTTTCGTCCGAGAAGTGGCGAAAGCGCGCGAGCATGAAGAACGAGCCTTCGCTCGGCAGCAGCTCGAAACGCGAATCGGCCAGCTCGCGCGCGAGCAGGTCGCGCTTGGCCTGGTAGAACGCCGACAGGCCGAGATAGCTGTCCGGCCGCGCGAGGATCTCCGCGAACGCGACCTGCATTGGCGTGTCGGCCGAGAACACCATGAACTGGTGCACCTTGCGGATCTCGTCCATCAGTTCGGCCGGTGCGAGGCAATGGCCGACGCGCCAGCCGGTCACGTGGAACGACTTGCCGAACGACGACACGATCACGCTGCGCTCGGCCAGCTCGCGGTGGCGCGCGACGCTCTGGTGCTGCGCGCCGTCGAACACGACGTGCTCGTACACTTCGTCGGACAGCACCACGATGCCTGTGTCGCGCGTGAGCTGCGCGAGCCGCGCCAGATCGTCGGCGGAGAACACCGTCGCGGTCGGGTTGTGCGGCGTGTTGACGATGATCATCCGCGTGCGCGGCGTGATGGCCGCGGCCACCTCGTCCCAGTTCACGCGGAAATGCTCGGGCGACAGCTTGATGGCGACCGGCGTCGCGCCCTGCAACCGCACGATCGGCGCATAGCTGTCGAACGACGGCTCGAAATAGATCACCTCGTCGCCGGGATGCACGAGCGCGCTGATCGCCGCGTAAAGCCCTTCGCTCGCGCTCGCGATCACCGTGATCTCGGTCGCCGGGTCGTAGCGCGCGCCGTACAGCGCCTCGGTCTTCTCGGCGAGCCGCTCGCGCAGCGCGATCACGCCGGCCATCGGCGCGTACTGGTTGTGACCGTCGCGCATCGCGCGCGCGACGCCTTCGACGAGCGCCGGATCGGGCGCGAAATTCGGCGCGCCCTGCGACAGGTTCAGCGCGTCGTGTTGAGCAGCCAGTTGGCCGATCACCGTGAAGATCGTCGTCCCGACGTCGGGCAGTTTCGAACGGGGCGCGGTGGCGCTTCGCATGACTCCTCCTCCTGATGTCCTTCGGGCGGGCCGCGCCGTGCGCGGCCTGCATCTGCCGCATGATTTAGCCCGAGCCAATATCGGCGGACAATCGAAAGTTCGTCATGGCGGCCATGCATTTTTCTCATGGCTCGCCCGGAGAAGGGCCTGGCGGCAAGGCCGGCCTGCGCGCCTGATATGCGAATCAGGCATTTCCCCGAGGAAAGCTACGCGTCCGCCGCCGCGAGGTACGCGAGCAGCACGGCCCGCAGCTCACGGCGCTGCGCGGCGAAATCGAGCGCCGGCCCGAGCGTCAGCAGCGCCTGCGACAGGCCGCCATAGCAGATCGTGTGGGCCATCCGCGCGAGCCCGTCGAGCCTTGCGGCCGGCGGCGGGTCGGCCGCTTGGGCCAGCGCGTCGCGCCACAGCGCGACATAGGCGTCGTAATGCCGGCGATAGGCGGCGAGCGGCGACACCTGCCGCTCCAGTGCGAGCAGCGCGCCCCACAGCGCCGCGTCGGCGGCGATCGTATCGACCTGGAGGTCGACCAGCGCGACGGCGAGTTCGGCCCGCGGCGCACCGCGCAACCGCTGCACTGTGTCGCGCAGCCGGTCGGCCAGCGCCAGCACGCGGCGGTGGATGCAGAGCGCCGCGAGGCTCTGCTTGTCGCCGAAATACTCGTAGAAGGTGCCGATGCTGACGCCCGCGACGGCCGCGATCTCGCGGATCGTCGCCTTCGCGTAGCCGCGTTCGAGCAAAAGCTGAACGAACGCCTGTTGCAGCGCGTCGGAACTCGCCTGCGCACGCGACTGGCGCGGCCGGCGGCGCAACGCGGGCGCGGGTTGCGCCGCCGGTGAGCCGGGCGGCGCCGGAACCTGAACATGTCGCGGCGGCATATTTGCTACTCTGAATTCAGCAGGGAATACGTTTTACCGGAAGCCGGCATCCGCGGCAAAGCGCCCTCCGCGCGGCATGATGCCGGCTGACCGCGAAGCATGAGACCGGAGACAAACCGGAGACAACCGCGATGACCGACTCGACTCACGCCGTCACGAACCAGTTCGACGAACTCGTCGACTATAACCTCTTCGCGACGGATCTCGCGCTGCGCGACGCGCTCGCCCGGGCCGGCGCCGACTGGGCCGTGCCACAGCTCGACGCGTACGGCGCGCGGCTCGGCAGCGCCGACACCGCGCAACTCGCCGACGAAGCGAACCAGCACACGCCGGAACTGCACGCGTTCGACCGGCGCGGCCGGCGCATCGACCGCGTCGACTTCCATCCCGCCTGGCACACGCTGCTTGGCCAGTATCGTCACGAAGGCTTCGTGTCGCTCGCGTTCCGCGAGTCGCGCCGCGGCCGCTGGGCCGCGACGGCCGCCGGCTTCTACCTGCATGGCCAGATCGAGGCCGGCACGCTGTGCCCGGCCACGATGACGCAGGCCGCGATCCCCGTGCTTCAGAAGGAGCCCGCGCTGTGGGACCTGCTGCGCGACAAGCTCTACAGCGACGACTACGATCCGCGCGACGTGCCGGTCGCCGACAAGCGCGCGATCTGGTTCGGCATGGGCATGACCGAGAAACAGGGCGGCTCCGACGTGCGTGCGAACACGACGCTCGCCACGCCGGTCGGCGCGGGCGGGCGCGGCGGCGAATACCGGCTGCGCGGCCACAAGTGGTTCTTCTCCGCGCCGATGTGCGACGCGCACCTGGTCGTCGCGCGCACCGAGGCCGGCAGCCCGTCGTGCTTCTACGTGCCGCGCTGGCGGCCGGACGGCACGAAGAACGCGGTCGAGATCCAGCGGCTGAAGAACAAGGTCGGCAACCGCAGCAACTCGAGCAGCGAGATCGAGCTGAACGACGCGTGGGGCATCATGCTCGGCGACGAAGGCCGCGGCATTCCCACCATCATCGAGATGGCTACCTACACGCGGCTGAACTGCGTGCTCGGCAGTGCGGCGATGCTGCGCCAGGGCGTCGTGCAGGCGATCGCATACACGCGCCAGCGCCATGCGTTCGGCCGTGCGCTCGCCGAGCAGCCGCTGATGCGCACCGTGCTCGCCGATCTCGCGCTGGAGAGCGAAGCGGCGCTGTCGCTCGCGATGCGGCTCGCCGATGCGTTCGAACGCGACGACTCGCCGCGCGAACGCGCATGGAAACGGATCGTCACGCCCGCCGCGAAATTCTGGGTCTGCAAGCGCGCGGTCGAGCTGACCGGCGAGGTGATGGAAGTGTTCGGCGGCAACGGTTACGTCGACGACGGCCCGATCGCGCGCCTGTTCCGCGAGGCGCCCGTCAACTCGATCTGGGAAGGCTCGGGCAACGTGATGTGCCTCGACGTGCTGCGTGCCGTATCGCGCGAGCCCGACGCGGCCGCCGCGCTATTCGACGAACTGGCCGACCTCGGCGCGGGCGAACCGCGCATTCGTGCCGCGCTCGACGGATTGCGCGCGATGCTCGCCGCCCCGGCCGACACGCTCGAAGCGTCGGGCCGCGTGTTCGCGCAACGGCTCGCGGTCGTCGCGCAGGCGTGCCTGCTGCGCCGCGATGCGCCGGCGGTCGTCGCCGACGCGTTCGTCGCGACGCGGCTCGGCGCCTCCGACTGGGGCCGCATCGCGGGCGGCTTCGATCCGCACGCGATCGACGTCGCCGCGCTGCTGCAGCGCGCGTACCCGGCCTGACGCCGGCCCGTTCACCCAAATCGCATTCGTTCGCCCGCCCGGAGCCTCGATGAACCTCGTCGCCGCCCTCGACCGCGCCGCCCGTGCGACGCCCGACAAGCCGTTCCTCGTCAGCGAATCCGCGACGATCACGTATGCGGCCGCGCGCGAGCGTTCGCACCGCGCGGCGGCCGTGCTGAGCGCGCTCGGCGTCGCGGCCGGCGACCGTGTCGCCGCGATGTGCTTCAACACGCCGGCTTTCGTCGATCTGATGTTCGGCGCATGGCGGCTCGGCGCGGCGTTCGTGCCGATCAACCACAAGCTGCAGGCGCCGGAAGTCGACTACGTGCTCGAACACAGCGGCAGCACCGCGCTGCTGTTCGACGTGGCGCTCGCGCCGGTGGTCGAGCGGATCGTGCATCCGGCGCGGCGGCTCGTGACCGAGGGCGAACTCGACGGCGTGCCGAATTTCGACGCGATGTGCGCGACGATGGACGGCCTCCCGGGCATCGAGCCGGCCGACGACGACGTCGCGCAAATCCTCTACACGTCCGGCACGACCGGCCGCCCGAAGGGTTGCGTGCACAGTCATCGCACGGTGACGCTCGCGGCGATGCAGGCGGCGCTCGCGACGGGGATCGGCCGCAACGAGCGCACGCTGATGGCGATGCCGATCTGGCATTCGTCGCCGCTGAACAACTGGTTCGGCGGCACGCTGGTCGCGGGCGGCACCGTCGTGCTGCTGCGCGAATACCATCCGCTGCGCTTCCTGCAGACCGTCGAGCGCGAACGCGTGACGCTGTATTTCGGTGCGCCGGTGTCGTATACGCTGCCGCTCGACACGATCGACGGCTTCGCGGCATTCGACCTGTCGAGCGTGCGCGCGTGGCTGTACGGCGGCGGCCCGATCGGCGCCACGCAGGCCGAACGGCTCGCGCAAGCGTATCGCAGCCACGCGTTCTTCCAGGTGTACGGGATGACGGAAACCGGCCCGGCCGGCACGACGCTGTATCCGGACGAGCAGATCGCGAAGGCCGGCTCGATCGGCCGCCAGGGCGGCCCGGGCGTCGACCTGCGGGTCGTGCGGATGGACGGCGTCGATGCGCAGCCGGGCGAGACCGGCGAGATCTGGCTGAAGACCGATTGCATGATGCTCGGCTATCTCGACGACGCGGCCGCGACGCGCGCCGCGTTCGCGCCGGACGGCTGGTATCGCACCGGCGACATCGCGCGGATCGATCAGGACGGCTACCTGTTCATCGTCGACCGGCTGAAGGACATGATCGTCACCGGCGGCGAGAACGTCTATTCGAAGGAGGTGGAGGACGTGCTCGGCGCGCACCCGGACATCGCCGAGGCGGCCGTCGTCGGCGTGCCGCATCCGGACTGGGGCGAAACGGTCGTCGCACACGTCGTGCTGCGGGCGAACGCGGCGCGCGATGCGGATGCGCTGCGCACGTTCTGCGGCGAGCGACTCGCCGCGTACAAGATTCCGCGCGAGTTCACGTTCGCGCAGGCGTTGCCGCGCACGCCGACCGGTAAGTTGCAGAAGTTTCTGCTGCGGGTGCGGGGGGACTGAGTATCCGGGATTGAGTCAGCGCACGTGTAACTCGCGCACTCGTACCCTCCTTGAACAATAAATTACGGATAACGAATCATACTTGTCCGATTGATCAACGGTTCTTATCTGGAATAGCGTCTCGGGGCAGGACATTCCGTTTACCGAGACACGGCCGTGGTTGAGCAACGTCGACCAGCAATCAACAATGCCGACAGCATTGCAGGACACGTAATTTACATGCCTAAATTTATTGTTAGCCTATACCTGATCACATCTAGTCCGGTATTCGCATGCATCGCCAGCGAGAACTTCGACATCTACTTTTCGAGAGATAGCTCGCACATCTCGAACGCCGAAATCGTCCGCATTGCAAAATGGACAATCGACCAAAAACTCAATTACGCGAATCACCTGACCAAGGAAACAACGCTGATCAGCGGCCATGCCGAGGAAAGTGAACCGGAAGCACTGGCCCTTGCGCAATCAAGATTGCAAACCGCGTATGCGCTGTTGGAGCAACTCGGTTTTTTACGCGGCACCATCAAGAAGAGCGTCCGCGTCTATTCGCATGGCGACGTCGACAATGGGCGGCGTGTGGAAATTTCCTTCCTGCCCGATTGCCCTAACAAGTGCTGCGACGGCAAGTAACGTCATCCGGCCGCCATCACGGTGATGCGGTATCGACGTCCGCATGCGGCGCCCCTGTTGCACCACTGCCAGCAAGATTCCTATGTCCTGTCGGCCGTGTCCCACCAAAGAAAAAGCCACCGGACCCGTCGGTCCGGTGGCTTTTTACATGAGGCGCGGGGCGACGCGTTACACCGCCGCCCGCGCGTCACATCACATCATGCTGCTTACTTGCCGCCGATGCTCTTCAGCGGCTTCCAGTCGCCCTTCTCGACCTTGTACATCGTGATGCCGCCGTTCTTCAGGTCGCCCTTCGCGTCGTACGCGACGTGCGTCGACGTCACACCGGCCATGTCGGTCTTCGCGAGCACCGGCAGGTACTTCGCCGGATCGGTCGAATCGGCCTTCTTCATCGCGTTCAGCATCGCCATCGCGCCGTCGTACGCGTACGGCGAGTACGTCTGCACGTCTTCGCCGAAACGCTTCTTGTACTTGTCGGCGTAAGCCTTGCCGCCCGGCATTTCTTCCAGCGGCAGGCCGGCCAGCGATGCGATCGTGCCTTCGGCCGCGTTGCCCGCGATCTTCAGGAACGTCGGCGTCTTCACCATTTCGCCGCTCATCAGCGGGGCGGTGATGCCGAGCGTCTTCATCTGCTTGACCATCGGCGCTGCCTGCGAATCCGCGCCGCCGTAGTAGACGAGGTCCGGCTTCGCTGCCTTCAGCTTCGTGAGAATCGCCTTGAAGTCGACGGCCTTGTCGTTCGTGAATTCGCGGTCGACGATCGTCGCGCCGCCGGCCTTCGCGGCCTTCTCGAACTGGTCGGCGAGACCCTGGCCGTAGGCCGTGCGGTCGTCGACGATCGCGATCTTCTTCATGCCGAGATCCTTCGACGCGAACGTGCCGGCCACCGAGCCCTGCTGCGTGTCGGACGTCATCATGCGGAAGGTCGTCTTGTAACCCTGCTGCGTGTATTCCGGCGCCGTCGCCATCGCGATTTCCGGAATGCCCGCGTTCGCGTAGATGCGCGAAGCCGGAATCGTCGTGCCCGAGTTGAAGTGGCCGAGCATGCCCTTGATGCCGTCGTCGACCAGCTTCTGCGCAACCGTCGTACCCGTGCGCGGGTCAGCCTGGTCGTCCTGCGTGTCGAGCACGAACTTCACGGCCTTGCCGCCGATCTTCGGGTTCGTCGCGTTGAAGTCTTCCAGCGCGAGCACGATCCCGTTCTGCATATCCTTGCCGTAGTGCGCCTGCGCGCCCGTCATCGGCCCTGCGTAACCAATCTTCACGTCATCCGCATGAGCCGTCCCCGCCAGCGACATGACCGCGACGAACGTCGCGCCTGCCACCTTTTTCATCGTGTGTTGCATAGCATCTCCTTGGTACCAGGGTAAATGAAGCGGCTTCGGGATCGCCTGGCCGCTTCCTTTGTTTGATCCGAACGGCAAGGATGATCAGCCGATCGTCATCAAATTCGCATTGCCGCCCGCCGCGGCCGTATTCACGCTCACCGAGCGTTCCGTCAGCAGCCGCTCGAGCGCGTAGTCTTCCGCATCGCCGTTCTCGAACGCGCCCGCCGACACGCCCTGCACCGACACGATCGGGCCCGGCCGCTGCGCGACGTCCTTCACGAGCGTCTGCAGTTCGTCGCTGTCGCCTTCGAACAGCACCGCGTCGAACGGCGCGTCGGCCTGCTTGCGCACGGCCGCGTGCGCCTTCAGCGACGGCGGCAGCGCGGCGACCAGCGCCTCGCCCGCCGCGCCGGCGAACAACGCACGGTTGCCCGTCGCCAGCACCGCCGCGAACTGCGCACGCGCGCCGCCCGGCGTCGCCGCGACACACAGCACCGTGCCGCGCGGGCCGAGTGTATACGTGTTTCGCTCGCCCGTCGGGCCGCTCAGCACCGCGGTCGCGCCGGCCGGCACCTGCGCGAGGTAGCCGTCGCAACGCGCGGCCAGCGCCGGCTCGCGCTGCTCGATCAGCCAGTCGCGCAGCATCGTGAGCGCCGCCGCCGGGTTGCCGCGCGCATCGCTTTCGGTCGCGCCGTCCGCCACCAGCGACTGCGCGAGCGCGCGCGGCAGGCCCGACGGACGCGTCGCGAGCAGGCGCTGCAGGTACAGCGCGCCGCCGGCCTTCGGGCCCGTGCCCGACAGCCCTTCGCCGCCGAACGGCTGCACGCCGACCACCGCGCCGATCACGTTGCGGTTCACGTAGATGTTGCCCACGTGCGCATTCGAGATCACGTGCGCGATCGTCTCGTCGATCCGCGTGTGAATGCCGAGCGTCAGCCCGTAGCCGGTCGCGCGGATCTGCTCGAGCAGCTTGTCGAGCTGGCTGCGGCGGTAGCGCACCACGTGCAGCACGGGGCCGAACACTTCACGCTTCAGCTCGTCGATGCTGCCGATCTCGATCAGCGTCGGCGGCACGAACGTGCCGTGCGCGCACGCGTCGGGCATCGGCAGTTGCGTGACCGCGTGGCCCTTGTCCTTCATCGCCGCGACGTGCGTGTCGATCGTCTGCTTCGCCTCGGCGTCGATCACCGGGCCGACGTCGGTCGACAGCCGGTCCGGGTTGCCGAGCGCCAGCTCGTGCATCGCGCCCTTGAGCATCGTCAGCGTGCGGTCCGCGACGTCGTCCTGCAGACACAGAACGCGCAGCGCCGAACACCGTTGACCAGCCGAGTCGAACGACGACTGCATCACGTCCGCGACGACCTGCTCCGCGAGCGCCGACGAGTCGACGATCATCGCGTTCTGGCCGCCCGTTTCGGCGATCAGCGGAATCGGCTTGCCGTCCGGGTCGAGGCGCGCGGCAAGCGTCTTGTTGATCAGGCGCGCGACTTCGGTCGAGCCGGTGAACATCACCGCACGCGTGCGCGGATCGGCGACCAGCGCCGCGCCGACGGTCTCGCCGGTGCCCGGCAGCAGTTGCACCGCGCCGGCCGGCACGCCGGCCTCGCGCAAGAGGCGCACCGCTTGCGCGGCGATCAGCGGCGTCTGTTCGGCCGGCTTCGCGAGCACCGTGTTGCCGGCGGCGAGCGCCGCGGCCACCTGGCCCATGAAGATCGCGAGCGGGAAGTTCCACGGGCTGATACAGACCACGGGGCCGAGCGGGCGGTGCGTGTCGTTCGAGAATTCGCCGCGGATCTGCGCCGCGTAATAGCGCAGGAAGTCAACCGCTTCGCGGATTTCGGCGATCGCGTTCGGCAGCGACTTGCCGGCTTCGCGCACGATCAGGCCCATCAGCGTGTGCATCTGCGCTTCGAGGAGGTCAGCGGCGCGCACCAGGCAATCGGCGCGTGCGTCGACCGGCGTCGCCTGCCAGATCGGCGCGGCGGCCACCGCGTGCGCGAGCGCCGCGCTCACGTGCTCGGACGTCGCTTCGCTGACCGTGCCGACCACGTCGCGCTGGTCGGCCGGGTTACGCACGTCGCGCGCCGGGGCGTCGGCGAGCGCGTCGTCGGCGAGCATCGGCGCCGCGCGCCATGGATGGTGCGCACTCGCGAGCAGCGCGGACGACAGCGACGCGAGACGGTGTTCGTTCGACAGGTCGAGGCCCATCGAGTTGGGGCGCTCGTCGCCGTACAGGTTGCGCGGCAGCGGAATCTTCGCGTGCGGCGCGCCGAGCGGGACGACCTTCGACGCTTCGTCGACCGGATCGGCGACCAGATCCTTCACCGGCACGGTTTTATCCGCAATGCGGTTCACGAACGACGTGTTCGCGCCGTTTTCCAGCAAACGGCGCACGAGATACGCGAGCAGCGTCTCGTGCGTGCCGACCGGCGCGTACACGCGGCACGGACGATTCAGCTTGTCGCGGCCCGTGACTTCCTCGTACAGCGGCTCGCCCATCCCGTGCAGGCACTGGAATTCGTACTGGCCCGGGTAGTAGTTCTGGCCGGCCAGGTGATAGATCGCGGCCAGCGTGTGCGCGTTGTGCGTCGCGAATTGCGGGTAGACGGCGTCCGGCGCTCCGAGCAGCTTCTTCGCGCACGCGAGGTACGACACGTCGGTGTAGATCTTGCGCGTGTAGACCGGATAGCCTTCGAGGCCGTCGACCTGCGCCCGCTTGATCTCGCTGTCCCAGTACGCGCCCTTCACGAGGCGGATCATCAGGCGGTGACGGCTGCGGCGCGCGAGATCGATCAGGTAGTCGATCACGAATGGGCAGCGCTTCTGGTAGCCCTGCACGACGAAGCCGATGCCGTTCCAGCCCGCGAGCTCCGGATCGAAGCACAGGGCCTCGAGCAGGTCGAGCGACAGTTCGAGACGGTCGGCCTCTTCCGCGTCGATGTTCAGGCCGATGTCGTAGCGGCGCGCGAGCAGCGCGAGTGCGCGCACGCGCGGCAGCAGCTCGCTCATCGTGCGGTCCTGCTGCGAACGCGAGTAGCGCGCATGCAGCGCCGACAGCTTGATCGAGATGCCCGGGCCTTCGTAGATGCCGCGGCCGCCGGCCGCCTTGCCGATCGCGTGGATCGCCTGTTCGTACGACGCGTAGTAGCGCTGTGCGTCCTCTTCGGTCGTCGCCGCTTCGCCGAGCATGTCGTACGAGTAGCGGAAGCCGCGCGCTTCGTACTTGCGGCTGTTCGCGAGCGCTTCGGAAATCGTTTCGCCGGTGACGAACTGCTCGCCCATCAGGCGCATCGCCATGTCGACGCCCTTGCGGATCAGCGGCTCGCCGCCGCGGCCGATCAGGCGCGTGAGCGCCGACGACAGGCCCGCTTCGCTGTTGGTCGTCACGAGCTTGCCGGTGATCATCAGCCCCCAGGTCGCCGCGTTCACGAACAGCGACGGCGCGTGGCCGACGTGCGAGCGCCAGTCGCCCTTGCTGATCTTGTCGCGGATCAGCGCATCGCGCGTCGCGCGATCGGGAATGCGCAGCAGCGCTTCGGCGAGGCACATCAGCGCGACGCCTTCCTGGCTCGACAGCGAGAACTCGTGGATCAGCCCCTCGACGCCG
>NZ_BCPP01000046.1:0-15823 GCF_016586125.1 Burkholderia sp. E168m23 | reverse complement strand
GCAGGCTGGTCGAGATCCCATTCGGGTAGAACTCGTGGGTCGTCAGCCCTTCCGGCTCGAGGAAGATCTGGTGCGACTCCTTCGAGGCGAACCGGTGGATCTTGTCCTCGATCGACGGGCAATAGCGCGGGCCGACGCCTTCGATCACGCCTGTATACATAGGCGAACGATCGAGACCGCCGCGAATGATGTCGTGCGTGCGCTCGTTCGTGTGTGTGACCCAGCACGGCAGCTGCTGCGGATGCTGTTCAGCGCGGCCCAGGAACGAAAACACGGGAATCGGATCGAGGTCACCCGGCTGCTCGTCGAGCTTCGAGAAGTCGATCGTGCGACCGTCGATACGCGGCGGCGTACCGGTCTTCAGCCGGCCCTGCGGCAGCTTCAGCTCCTTCAGGCGCGACGACAGCGACACGGCCGCCGGATCGCCCGCGCGACCGCCCGTGTAGTTGTTCAGGCCGACGTGGATCTTGCCGTCGAGGAACGTCCCGGCCGTCAGCACGACCGCGCGAGCGCGAAAGCGGATGCCGATCTGCGTAACGGCGCCGACCACGCGGTCGCCTTCGACCATCAGGTCGTCGACAGCCTGCTGGAACAGCCACAGGTTCGGCTGATTTTCGAGCCGATGGCGGATCGCGGCCTTGTACAGGATACGATCGGCCTGAGCGCGTGTCGCGCGCACGGCCGGGCCCTTCGACGAATTGAGGATCCGGAACTGAATACCGCTTTCATCCGTCGCGGCGGCCATTGCGCCGCCGAGCGCATCGACTTCCTTGACCAGATGGCCCTTGCCAATACCGCCGATCGACGGATTGCAGCTCATCTGCCCAAGCGTTTCGATGTTGTGGGTCAGCAGCAGTGTCTTCGCGCCCATACGGGCCGACGCCAGCGCGGCTTCCGTGCCGGCATGGCCGCCACCGACGACGATGACGTCAAATTCTGTGGGAAAAAGCATGGTGGATTCCGTACGCGGAGCTGCGCACGAACCTATCAGAGAAATGTATGGGCCGAATTATAGCGGGTTCGCTTTTCACCCGAAGGCCATCCGAATGGTAGGGCCTGTGCATTTGGGCGTTTTTTTCGCTGTGAGCGAGCGGATTTGTCGTTCCGAGCCGCCGTGGCAATGCTTCGCGCGGTTCAATGCACATCTTCGCGCCTGTGCAAAAACCGGAGTACTAGCCCCCAACAGGCGTGGAACGCCTGACTCGACCCGGCGCCTGTGCCCGGCACAAGAGGCGAACGCGATGCCCTGTGCCCCTCATCCACACAGCATTTCTGTCGATTGTCCGGGCGCTTATCCACCGAGATGCGGTGCGTCGCCCAGCCTGCGGGGGCCTAACAGCCGGCACCGCACAGCGCTTCCGATTGTTCCCGCATGACTTATCCCCGGCCTTGAACCGTCGAAGCCTCGACACTCGTGGCTCACAAACAAAAGCGGCGTGTTTCACGTGAAACACGCCGCCCGTTTCCCGCCCACCGCGTCACCAATCAAGCCGTCTTCTTCGCCAACCCCAGATACGTCTCGATCACCTGCGGATTCTGCGCAAGCTCGGCCGCCGGCCCTTCCAGCGCAAACTCGCCCGTCTCCAGCACGTAGCCGTAGTCCGAGATCTGCAACGCAGCCCGCGCGTTCTGTTCGATCAGCAGCGTCGCCACGCCCGTACCGCGCAACGCGCTGATGATATGAAAGATCTCCTTCACGATCAGCGGCGCCAGCCCGAGGCTCGGCTCGTCGAGCATCAGCAGGTCGGGCTTGCCCATCAGCGCACGGCCGACCGCCAGCATCTGCCGCTCGCCGCCGGACAACGTGCCGGCCGCCTGCCTGCGGCGCTCCTTCAGCCGCGGAAACAGCGCGAACACGTGATCGAGCTGATCGAGGAAGTTCGATTCCCCCGCCTGCTTGCGCCGATACGCGCCCAGCACGAGGTTGTCTTCGACCGTCATCGTGCTGAACAGCTCGCGCTTCTCCGGTACGAGGCACATGCCGCGGGCGACACGCTGCTCGACCGGCAACGCGCCGACGTCGTTGCCGCGATACACGACCGCGCCCGACGCATGCCCCGTTACCGGCAGCGCCCCCATGATCGCGTTCAGCAGCGTCGATTTACCGGCGCCATTCGGGCCGATCACGCTGACGATCTGCCCCGCCCCGACCTTGATTGCGGCCCCGTGCAGCGCCTCGACCTTCCCGTACCGCACCGCCAGCCCGCGCACTTCGAGAATCGGCATCGTCGTGTCCGTCATCACTCCACCCCGCCCAGATACGCTTCCAGCACGGCCGGGTCCTGCTGCACATCCTGCGGCAGCCCTTCCGCGATCCGCGTGCCGAATTCCATCACCACCAGCCGGTCGGTGAGATTCATCACGAAATCCATGTCATGTTCCACGAGCAACACGCTCATGCCTTCGGCCTTCAGCCGCCGCAGCAGGTCGGCGAGTTGCTGTTTCTCCTGGTAACGCAGCCCCGCGGCCGGTTCGTCGAGCAACAGCAGCGTCGGATCGCAGCACAGCGCCCGCGCGATTTCGAGAATCCGCTGCTGGCCGAGCGCGAGACTGCCTGCTTCGTCGTACATGTGCTTCTCGAGCCCGACGCGGCGGATCTGGCGCGCGGCTTCGGCCAGCAACTGCGCTTCCTCGTGCGCATTGAGCCGCGCGATGCTGCGCCACACGCCGGTATGACCACGCAGGTGGGCGCCGATCGCGACGTTCTCGAGCACCGTCATCGCCGGCAACAGCTTCACGTGCTGGAACGTGCGACCGATGCCGCGGCGCAC
Organism: Burkholderia sp. E168m23; assembly: GCF_016586125.1. Classification (NCBI taxonomy): domain Bacteria; kingdom Pseudomonadati; phylum Pseudomonadota; class Betaproteobacteria; order Burkholderiales; family Burkholderiaceae; genus Burkholderia; species Burkholderia sp. E168m23. The sequence continues at coordinate 13,052 of NZ_BCPP01000046.1, read as the reverse complement.
GATCTGACGCGACGTCAGCCCGTCGATGCGCTCGCCACGGAACGTGATCGCACCGCCAGTGGGCCTCAGCACCCCGGTCACGAGGTTGAACGTGGTCGACTTGCCCGCGCCGTTCGGGCCGATCAGCCCGATGATCTGCCCCGCTTTCACGTCGAAGCTGACGTCGTTGACGGCCACCAGCCCGCCGAACTGCTTGCGTGCGTTGTCGACGACCAGCAGAGGCTCGCCGGCCACGGGTTTCGCGCGCTGCGGCAGCGGGTCGGCCTGCTCCGGCACATGCGCGCGCGGTCCGCGCGGGAACAGCCTCGCGACGAACGGCCATACGCCCTGGCGCGCGTACTGCAGCAGCAGCACCATCAGCACGCCGAACACGATGATTTCGAAGTTGCCTTCCGAGCCGAGCAGCTTCGGCAGCAGCGTCTGCAGGTAGTCCTGCAGGACGGTCAGGATCGCGGCGCCGAGCACCGCGCCCCACACGTGCGACACGCCGCCCACCACGGCCATGAACAGGAATTCGATCCCGTGGTTCAGGCCGAACGGCGTCGGGTTCACCGCGCGTTGCAGGTGCGCGTACAGGAAGCCCGATACCGCCGCGAGCACGGCTGCGTAGACGAAGATCACGACGCGCATCCACGCGGTGTTCACGCCCATCGCCTCGGCCATCACGCCGCCGCCGCGCAGCGCGCGGATCGCGCGACCCGGGCGGCTGTTCAGCAGATTCTGTACCGACACGATCGCGGCCAGCACCACGGCCCAGATCAGGAAATACAGGCTGCGGCCGCTCTCGAGCACGATGCCGAACAGGTTCAGCGCCGGAATCCCGTTGATCCCGTCGTACTTGCCGAGCAGTTCGAGGTTGCCGAACAGGTAGAACAGCGCGAGGCCCCACGCGATCGTACCGAGCGGCAGGAAATGCCCGGACAGCCGCATCGTCACGGCGCCGAGCACGAGCGCGACGAGCGCCGTCAGCACGACGCCGACGATCAGCGCAAGCCACGGCGACACGCCGTAGCGTGTCGTCAGGAACGCAGTCGCATACGCGCCGATGCCGACGAACGCGGCCTGCCCGAAACTCGTCATCCCGCCGACGCCCGTCAACAGCACGAGCCCGATCGCGACGATCGCGTACAGGCCGATGTAGTTCAGCAGCGTGATCCAGTACTCCGGTACCTGGAGCGCGCCGGGTAGCACCGGCAGCGCGAACAGCACCACGAGAAACAGCCAGAAGGTCTTGTTGCGTACCATCGTCTTCATCGCGTCACTCCTCTTCCTCTTCCGCATGCGGCGTCACGAAGCTCCGCCACAGCAGCACCGGAATGATCAGCGTGAACACGATCACCTCCTTGTAGGCGCTCGCCCAGAACGACGAATACGATTCGAGCACGCCGACGAGCAGCGAGCCGGCGGCCGCGAGCGGATAGCTGACGAGCCCGCCGATGATCGCGCCGACGAAGCCCTTCAGCCCGATCAGGAAGCCCGAGTCGTAGTAGATCGTCGTCAGCGGGCCGACGAGGATCCCCGACAGCACGCCGAGCCCCGCCGCGAACGTGAACGCGAGCCGCCCGGCTTCGGTCGTGCCGATGCCGACGAGCCGCGCGCCGAGCCGGTTCACCGAGGTCGCGCGCAGCGCCTTGCCGGCGATCGTGCGGCCGAAGTACACGTAGAGCGCACCGATCAGCACGAGCGCCGTGACGACGACCAGGACGCTCTGCACCGACACAGTCATGCTGCCGATCGCGAGCGACGCGTCCGAGAACCCGTTGGTGCGCGAGCCTTCCGCGCCGAACATCACGAGGCCGAGGCCGACCATCGCGAAATGGACGGCCACCGACACGATCAGCAGCAGCAGCGTCGTGCCTTCGGCGATCGGCTGGTACACGAGCCGGTAGACGAACGGCCCCATCGGCACGACGATCGCGAGCGTCAGCGCGATCTGCGCGAGCATCGGCATCGGCTGCGCGGTGAAGCTGCGCGTGATCGCGAACACCGCGAGCGGCAGCAGGATGTAGCGGCTGCCGAGCGTCGCGAGCGTGCGGCCGAGCTGATGGCGGCGTTCGCGATGCCGGATCAGGCCGCCGACTTCGAGCAGGAAGCACGCGATGCCCATCACGAACAGCAGCCAGCAGGTGGCGGGGAATTTCTGCGCCTGCAACGCGGCGAGCGTCAGCGCACCGTAGGCGACGAACTCGCCCTGGGGAATGAAGATCACCCGCGTGACGGAAAACACCAGCACGAGCGCCAGCGACAACAATGCATAAATGGCGCCGGTCGTGATGCCGTCTTGCGCGAGGATCGCCGCAATCGAGAGATCCATACGTTTCGTGTATCGAGAGAAGGCTGCGGAGAAACGAAAGGCGGAAACGGCCGGGACGCGCGCGACGCGATCGGCACGTCGCGCGCCATGCGGCGGGCCCCGGTGGTTCCAGGCGGCACGGCGGCGGCCATGAGGCGCACCACCCTGCCGACGGCACACGCGGCGCCGTTCGCGCCGCGCATGCCGGTTTCACGTGATGCTTACTCGGCCTGCAGCTTCCACTTGCCGTCGACGATCTGCACCATCACGCGCGCACGCGTGTCGAAGCCATTGTGATCGGTCGCCGTCATGTTGATCACGCCATGCGAGACCGGCAGATCCTTCACGCTTTCGAGCGACGCGCGCAGCGCTTCGCGGAACGCCTCGGTGCCCGGCTGGCCCTTCTTCAGCGCTTCCGGGATCGCCCGCTGCAGCAGCAGGCCCGCATCCCACGCATGGCCGCCGAACGTCGACAGCGAACCCGCGCCGTAGGCCTTCTCGTACGCGGCCTTGTAGCCGAGCGCCGGCTTCTTCACCGGATTCGAGTCGGGCAGCTGGTCGGTCACGAGCACGGGGCCGGCCGGCAGGATCTCGCCTTCGCAATCCTTGCCGCACACGCGCAGGAAATCGTTGTTCGCGACGCCGTGCGTCTGGTACACCTTGCCCTTGTAGCCGCGCTCCTTCAGCGTCTTGGCCGGCAGCGCCGCCGGCGTGCCGGAGCCGGCGATCAGCACCGCATCCGGGTTCGCGCCCAGCAGCTTCAGCACCTGCCCCATCACCGACGCGTCGGTCCGGTTGTAGCGCTCGTTCGACACGAGCTTCAGCCCGTTCTTCGCGGCCGCCGCGTCGAACGTCTTGTACCAGCTGTCGCCGTACGCATCGGCGAAGCCGATGAAGCCGACCGTCTTCACGCCGTGCTTGGCCATGTAGCCGGCGATCGCGTCGGCCATCAGCTGGTCGTTCTGCGGCACCTTGAACATCCATGCGCGCTTCGCGTCCATCGGCGCGATGATCTGCGCGCTCGCCGCGAGCGAGATCGCCGGCGTCTTGCCCTGCGACACGGGATCGAGCATCGCGAGCGAATTCGGCGTGACGGACGAGCCGATGATCGCGTCGACGTGGTCCTCGTCGATCAGCTTGCGCACGTTCTGCACCGCGCGGCTCGTGTCGGACGCGTCGTCCAGCACGATGTACTGCACGCTCTTGCCCGCGATTTCCTTCGGCAGCAGCGCGATCGTGTTCTTTTCCGGAATCCCGAGCGACGCGGCCGGGCCGGTAGCCGACAGCGTCACGCCGATCTTCACCTGCGCCGACGCCGTGGCCGCCGCACACACGAGACCCGCGGCAAGCAGGGCCTCCATCCATCGATTCATCTTCATTTACGTTGTCTCCAAACGCTGCTCGAAAAAACCACGGTCGCTCGGGCGGCTCCCCGTTCCCAAACAAGTTAATATATTAATTATTGCGTTCATCCGCGCCATGCTCGTTTTCCCGTGAAACGCCGCACCCATGCGTCGCACGCCAGTCGAAACGGTCATTCGACCATCACGATGCGCAGCAGCAATGTCGTCAGGATGAAGCAGACAGAAAAATGCGGAATCGCGAGGAAAATCGGTGCGTGCGCAACGATGGCGGGAACGCCCGCCGTGCCGGCCCGAGGCGGCCGACCACGCGTGTGATGAAACGTCGGAAAGCCGGCGGCTCATGAGAATGCGGATACGGATGCGAACGCAACGACATTCAATGGCATCGGAGCACGCATACAGGCCGCAAAACGGCTCGGTAAAGCCGCGCCGACCATTGCCCCACCCCGCGACGAGCGAACGGCGCCAGCCGCCCTTCCTGCCCCTAACCATCGTCCCGCGCTGCTCATCCAACCGTACTCCCTCTTCTGCATTTTGCTTGTAGGAGAACTGCCGACCGTTTTCCCGACCGCTCGGTCGGCGAAAGCTGAGTGTAACGGACGCGTTTCGCGCACGCCAACCGGGTAAGCCCGGACAGCAGGTACGCGAAGGCGCTGTCTGCAAACGAATTACTGGAACGGAAAAACGGAGAACGCGGCGAAGCGCGGAAAGACGCGGTGCGAACGCAAACGCGGAAGATGGCCGTCACGCGGGCCGATGCACCATCGAGGGAATCCGTGCACGCAAATGAAAAAGCGCTGTTGGATTCCGTCCAACAGCGCTTTGGGGTCCGGGCACTTGGTGCCTCGATTGTCTCCTCGTTCTCCACCTGCAAATTCGTTTCGCGGTGCATCAGAACTAAGGTGAATCTTAAAGAGGCTTAAGCACCACGACAACTTAGCATTTACCCCTATGGTGCATCGCCGCACGAAAATGGGGCACCAATCTGCCGCGCGGTGACGGCCCGAGCCCGCCGCAGCGCCCTTCCCGCGCATGCCGGATGGTGCTTCGCATCAACGCGCGGGCCACGCGCCGCAGGTTCACGACGAGGCCCTGAGCGGCTTGATCCGCGCGACCATCTCGCCGACGATGCCGCGCCGGAACGCCAGCACGCATGCGATGAAGATCAGCCCGGTGACGATCGTCGCCGATTCGCCGAGCGAATGGAACCACGCGACGCCCGTCGTCGACGCGAGCCATTCGCCGATGTCGCCGAGCCGGTCTTCCAGCGCGACGATCAGCGCGGCGCCGAGCAGCGGCCCGAACAGCGTGCCCATCCCGCCGACGAGCGTCATCAGTACGACGAGGCCCGACATCGTCCAGTACGCGTCCGATAGCGTCTCGAAGCCGAGCACCAGCACCTTCAGCGAGCCGGCCAGCCCCGCGAGCCCGGCCGACAGGATGAACGCGAGCAGCTTGAAGCGGTCGGTGTCGTAGCCGAGCGAGATCGCGCGCGCTTCGTTCTCCTTGATGGCGACGAGCACCTGGCCGAACGGCGAATGGACGACCCGCACGATGAACGCGCACGCGGCCACGACCACCGCCAGCACGACGTAGTACAGCGCGACGTCGTTCGACAGGTCGAGCAGCCCGAACAGGCGGCCGCGCGGCACGCCCTGCAGGCCGTCCTCGCCGTGCGTGAACGGCGCCTGCAGATAGATGAAGTAGACCATCTGCGCGAACGCGAGCGTGATCATCGCGAAGTAGATGCCCTGCCGGCGGATCGCGAACAGCCCGACGACGAGCCCGAGCACCGTCGCGGCGACGGTGCCGGCCAGCACGCCGAGCTCCGGCGTGAAACCGAGCGTCTGCATCGAATAGCCGGTCGCATAGCCGGCCGTCGCGAGGAACATCGCATGGCCGAACGACAGCAGCCCCGTATAGCCGATCAGCAGGTTGAACGCCGCCGCGAACAGCGCGAACGCGAGCACCTTCATCACGAACACCGGATACGCGCCGATGAACGGCGCGGCGAGCAGTGCGGCGAGCAGCACGCCGTAGAGCACTTTTCTCTGCATCATTTTTCCTTGCCGAAGAGGCCCGCCGGGCGGAACAGCAGCACGATCGCCATGATCACGAACACGACGGTGGCCGACGCTTCGGGATAGAACACGCGCGTGAAGCCCTCGATCACGCCGAGCAGCAGGCCCGTGACGATCGAGCCGAGGATCGAGCCCATCCCGCCGATCACGACCACCGCGAACACGGTGATGATCATCGGCTGGCCCATCAGCGGCGACACCTGGATCACCGGCGCGGCCAGCACGCCCGCGAACGCGGCGAGCGCGACGCCGAAGCCGTAGGTGAGCGTGATCATCATCGGCACGTTCACGCCGAACGCCTCGACGAGCTTCGGGTTCTCGGTGCCGGCACGCAGATACGCGCCGAGCCGTGTCTTCTCGATCACGAACCAGGTGGCGAGGCACACCGCGAGCGATGCGACGACGACCCACGCGCGATAGTTCGGCAGGAACATGAAGCCGAGGTTGGTCGCGCCGGACAATTGCGACGGCACGTCGTACGGCTGGCCCGACGATCCGTAGATCGACCGGAACACGCCTTCGACGACCAGCGTGAGGCCGAACGTGAGCAGCAGCCCGTACAGGTGATCGAGCTTGTACAGCCAGCGCAGCATCGAGCGCTCGATCGCGATCCCGAACGCGCCGACGAGCACGGGCGCGAGCACGAGCATCGCCCAGTACGGCAGCCCGAAATACGACAGGCCCATCCACGCGAGCATCGCACCCAGCATGAACAGCGCGCCGTGCGCGAAGTTGATCACGTTGAGCAGCCCGAAGATCACCGCGAGCCCGAGGCTCAGGATCGCGTAGAACGAGCCGTTGACGAGCCCGAGCAGCAACTGGCTCAGCATCGCCGGCAACGGAATGCCAAAGATGTCCATCGACTTAGCCGTCAGAATGAGTTTCGTTGCGTGCGCAACGTTCCTGCATCGCGCACGCGGGCGGCGCAGCGGGCACATCGCTGCAGCCGCCACCATGCGACGCGCCCGTGCGCGCCGCTACGCGATGCCTACTTCCACAGCGCGCAGCGCGTTTCCTGCTTGGTGCCGAACGCCTGGTCGCCCGGAATCGTCGCGAGCACCTTGTAGTAGTCCCACGGCTCCTTCGATTCGGACGGCTTCTTCACTTCCATCAGGTACATGTCGTGGATCATGCTGCCGTCCTGACGGATGTAGCCCTTCGCGTAGAAGTCGCTGATCTTGATCTTCTTCAGCTCGGCCATCACCTTGTCGGAGTCGGTCGTCCCGGCGGCCTGCACGGCCTTCAGGTAGGTCGTAACCGACGAGTAGTCGGCCGCCTGCAGGCTCGACGGCATCTTCTTCATCTTGCCGAAGTAGCGCTGCGCCCACTGGCGCGACGCCGCGTCGCGGTTCCAGTACCAGCTGTCGGTCAGCACGAGGCCCTGCGTCGTCTCGAGGCCGAGGCTGTGCACGTCGTCGATGAACATCAGCAGCGCGGCGAGCTTCATCGTCTTCGTGATGCCGAATTCCTTCGCGGCCTTGATCGAGTTGATCGTGTCGCCGCCCGCGTTCGCGAGGCCGAGGATCTGCGCCTTCGACGATTGCGCCTGCAACAGGAACGACGAGAAATCCGACGCGGACAGCGGGTGACGCACCGCGCCGAGCACCTGGCCGCCGTTCGCCTTCACGACGTCCGACGTGTTCTTCTCGAGCGCCTTGCCGAACGCGTAGTCGGCCGTCAGGAAGAACCAGCTCTTGCCGCCCTGCTTCACCACCGCCGAGCCGGTGCCCTTCGCGAGCGCCATCGTGTCGTACGCGTAGTGGACCGTGTACGGCGTGCACTGCTCGTTGGTCAGCGTGTCGGCGCCCGCGCCGATGTTGATGTAGACCTTCTTCTTCTCGGCCGCGACCTGGTTCATCGACAGCGCGGTGGCCGAGTTCGTGCCGCCGACCAGCAGATCGAGGCCGCCGCGGTCCATCCATTCGCGCGCCTTCGACGCGGCGATGTCGGCCTTGTTCTGGTGGTCGGCATAGACGACCTCGATCGGCTTGCCGAGCACCTTGCCGCCGAAGTCCGCGACCGCCATGCGGATCGCCTCGAGACCGCCCTGCCCGTCGATATCCGCGTAAAGCCCCGACATGTCGGTGATGAAGCCGATCTTCACGGTATCCGCCGCGTGGGCGGCGCCGGCGGTGAGCGCGGCGGTCGCGAGCGCGAGACAGGCCTGTGCGAGGGTCTTCATTTTCATTGACGTCTCCTGTTGTTCTGATGCGTTGTGGTTGTTCGAGGGCCGCCACGGCTAGCGGCAAGGGAAACGGGGCGGCGTCACACCCCGAGCAGGTCGTGCAGCGTCGGCATCTTGCCTTCCAGTTCGGAGGCGCGGAAATGCTCGACGATGCTGCCGTGCTCCATCACGTAGAAGCGGTCGGCGAGCGGCGCGGCGAAGCGGAAATTCTGCTCGACCATCACGATCGTATAGCCGCGCGCCTTCAGCGCGACGATCATCCGTGCGAGCGCCTGGACGATCACCGGCGCGAGGCCTTCGGAGATTTCGTCGAGCAGCAGCAGGTTCGCGCCGGTGCGCAAGATCCGCGCGACCGCGAGCATCTGCTGCTCGCCGCCCGACAGCCGCGTGCCCTGGCTCTGCCGGCGCGACGCGAGGTTCGGGAACATCGCGTAGATCTCGTCGAGCGACATCGCGTGCTCGCGCGGCCCGATCAGCGGCGGCAGCATCAGGTTCTCCTCGCACGACAGGCTCGAGAAGATCCCGCGCTCCTCCGGGCAGTAGCCGATGCCGAAATGCGCGATGCGATGCGTCGCGAGGCCGATCGTCTCGTGGCCCGCGACCTTGATCGACCCGCTGCGGCGTCCCGTGAGGCCCATGATCGCGCGCAGCGTCGTCGTGCGGCCCGCGCCGTTGCGGCCGAGCAGCGTGACGACCTCGCCGCGATGCACGGTCAGGTCGACACCGTGCAAGATGTGGGATTCCCCGTACCAGGCCTCCAGGCCCGTGATCTCCAGCGCAGGCGTACCGCTCTCGACGCCGCTCAATTCGCGTTCCTCCCGTTCGCTGTGCTTCATGCGTGCGCCCCCGCGAGCGCCGCGTCGGCGCTGCCCATGTAGGCCTCGATGACGAGCGGATTCTTCGACACTTCCGCATACGAGCCTTCGGCCAGCACCTCGCCGCGTTGCAGGACGGTGATCGTGTCGGAGATCCCCGCGATCACGTTCATGTTGTGTTCCACCATCAGGATCGTGCGGCCGCTCGCGACCTTCTTGATCAGCGCGGTCACGCGGTCGACGTCCTCGTGGCCCATCCCCTGCGTGGGCTCGTCGAGCAGCATCAGTTCGGGCTCCATTGCCAGCGTCGTCGCGATCTCGAGCGCGCGCTTGCGGCCGTAGGCCAGCTCGACGGTCGGCACGTGCGCGAAATCGGTGAGACCGACCTGCGTGAGCAGGTCCATCGCGCGATCGTCGAGCCGCTTCAGCGTGCGTTCGCTGCGCCAGAAATGGAATTCGGTGCCGAGCGCGCGCTGCAGGCCGATGCGCACGTTCTGCAGCGCGGTCAGGTGCGGGAACACGGCCGAGATCTGGAACGAGCGGATGATGCCGCGCCGCGCGACCTGCGCGGGCCGCTCGTCGGTGATGTCGATGCCGTTGAAGACGATCTGGCCGGCCGTCGGCGTCAGAAATTTGGTGAGGAGGTTGAAACAGGTGGTCTTGCCCGCGCCGTTCGGCCCGATCAATGCGTGGATCGCACCGCGGCGCACACGCAGGTTGACACCGTTCACGGCGGTGAAGCCCCTGAATTCCTTCGTCAGTCCGCGTGTTTCCAGAATCGTGTCGCCGAGAATCATGTTCCCTTCCGTACGAAGTCAGGCGAAGCACCGGGAAGCCTGGCGCAAGCGGCCGCGAACAGGTCAGCGGATCAGCGGGCTGCCCCCGGGCGCCGTGGTACGCCTCGAGGGTTGGTCTCCCGCGCCGACGCGTATGCACATTACAGAACATTGTCGCGCCGTTGGTGCAGTGCAATCATCGGGATTTGCACTTATAGGGCTGGCCGCCATATCGGCCGAGACTGCGCGCGGTTATTCACCGCGCTTTTTTGACACGTGCATCATCACGCGTTGACCTGCTGCAGGACCGGGCACACACGCGATGAAAAAAGCCGCGCGACGGCGCGGCTTGCACGGATCTTGCCGTTCGAGCGGATGCGACGGCAGCTTGTTTCGCATAGCGAATCAGCGGGCGTTCGCATGACCGCCCGCTGGCGTGCGCGTCAGCGGGTCGTCATGCCGCCGTTACCGCGGCTTCGGTGCGCACCGCCATCGCTTCGCGCGCCGCACGGCGGTCGGCACGAATCATGTCGCTCGCGCGCTCGGCGATCATCAGCGTCGGCGAATTGGTGTTGCCCGACGTGATGAACGGCATCACCGACGCATCGACGATCCGCAACCCGGCGATGCTGCGCACGCGCAGCCGGCTGTCGACCACCGCGCGCGCGTCGTCGGCGCGCCCCATCCGGCACGTGCCGACCGGGTGGAAGATCGTCGTGCCGACGGCGCCGGCTGCGTCGATCAGTTCGGCCTCGGTCCGGTACTGCGGGCCGGGCAGGATTTCCTCGGGGCGATAGCGTGCGAGCGCCGGTGCGGCGGCGATCCGGCGCGTGAGGCGCAGCGCGTTCGCGGCGACGTGGCGATCGTGGTCGGTCGACAGATAGTTCGGCGCGATCGCCGGTGCGCTGGCCGGATCGGCGCTCGTGACGTGCACGCTGCCGCGCGAGCTCGGCCGCAAATGGCAGACCGACGCCGTAAAGGCGTTGAAGCCGTGCAACGGCTCGCCGAAGCGTTCGAGCGACAGCGGCTGCACGTGGTACTGGAGATCGGGGCGCGTGAGTGCGGGATCGTCCGGATCGGATTTCGCGAACGCGCCCAACTGCGATGGCGCCATCGACATCGGCCCGCGCTGCAGCAGCGCATATTCGGCGCCGATCATCAGCTTGCCCCACCAGCGCGCGGACAGCGTGTTCAGCGTGCGCACGCCGTCGACACGAAACGCCATCCGCAATTGCAGGTGATCCTGCAGGTTTTCGCCGACGCCCGGCAGATCCTGCACGACGTCGATGCCGAGCGCCTGCAGCCGCCGGCCATCGCCGATACCCGACAGTTCGAGCAGTTGCGGCGAATTCACCGCGCCCGACGTCAGCAGCACTTCCGAGCGCGCCCGCGCGACGTAGTCGGTGCCGCCGCCGTGGTACTCGACACCCACCGCGCGCCGCCCGTCGAAAATCACGCGTTGCGCATGCGCGCCGGTGATCACGGTCAGGTTCGGGCGCGCCATCGCGGGCCGCAGGAACGCCTTCGACGTATTCCAGCGCACGCCGCGCTTCTGGTTCACTTCGAAGTAGCCGACCCCGGCATTGTCGCCGCGGTTGAAATCGTCGGTGGCGGGGATGCCCGTCTGCTGCGCGGCCTGCGCGAACGATTCGAGGATTTCCCAGCGCAGCCGCTGCTTCTCGACGCGCCAGTAGCCGCCCGCGCCGTGCGCATCGCTCGCGCCCGCATGATGATCCTCGCTGCGCTTGAAGATCGGCAGCACGCTGTCCCACGACCAGCCGGCGTCGCCGGTTTCCTGCGCCCAGTTGTCGTAGTCCTCGCGCTGGCCGCGCATGTAGATCATTCCGTTGATCGACGAGCAGCCGCCGAGCACACGGCCGCGCGGATACGACAGCGCGCGGCCGTTGAGCGCCGCTTCGGGCTGCGTCTTGTACAGCCAGTCGGTGCGCGGGTTGCCGATGCAATACAGATAGCCGACCGGGATATGAATCCAGTGGTAGTCGTCCTTGCCGCCCGCTTCGAGCAGCAGCACGCTGATGTCGGGATCCTCGGTCAGGCGGTTTGCGAGCACGCAGCCCGCGGTGCCCGCGCCGACGATCACGTAGTCGAATTCGCCCTCGAGCGTGCGTTGAGTACTCACGGCGTGTCTCCTGTCGACCCGAGCGACTGCTTTGGCACTGACTCGGGCCTCATGCTTCGCGGTCGACCCGGACGAGCGCTCCAGCGCTGACTCCGGCCCCTGCGAGCGCGTTGTTGTGTACCGCGCGGCGCGATACCGCGCGTCATTTTCAGCATAGTGCGTCGCGAGCCGCGCCTGCAGCCCCGCGCGCCATGACGACCCGATGAAGCGTACTCCCGCGCCCGGCCGCCGATCCAATGAGTTATGCTGAACTGCGTTATAAGCCACGCTCATATCACGACGATGGATCTCACCCTGCTCCGCGCGTTCGCGACGGTCGCGCGCGAAGGCAACCTGACGCGCGCCGCCGCGCAACTGCACGTCACGCAGCCGGCCGTCAGCCTGCAGATCAAGCATCTGCAGGAAACGCTCGGCGTCGCGCTGTTCACGCGCACGTCGCGCGGGCTCGCGCTCACGCGCGACGGACAGACGCTGCTGCCGCATGCGGAACGCGCGCTCGCCGCGGCGGCCGACGTGCAGCGCGCCGCTGCCGCGCTGCGGCACGAAGTGCGCGGCCGGCTGCGGATCGGCACGATCCTCGATCCGGGCTTCCTGCGGCTCGGCGGCTTCCTGCGCGCGCTGGTCGAGACCCATCCGCAGATCGAGACCGCGCTGCGGCACGGGATGTCGGGCTGGGTGATCGAACAGGTGCGCGCGCAGGCGCTCGACGTCGGCTACTACATCGGCCGCCCCGAAGAGGACTCGCCGCGCGACGACGCGCTGTTCCACACCGTCACGCTCACGCGCTTCGAATATCGCGTCCTGGCGCCGGCCGGCTGGAAGGAGCGCGTGCAGCGCGCGCACGACTGGCGCGCGCTCGCCGCGCTGCCGTGGATCTGGACGCCGCCGGCGTCCGCGCACCATCGGCTGCTGTCGCGACGTTTCGCGGCGGCCGGCGCGCAGCCGGTGAAGGTCGCCGAGGTCGACCAGGAGCAGTCGATGCTCGATCTCGTCAAATCGGGGATCGGCTTGACGCTCGCGCGCGATTCGACCGCGCTGGCCGAAGCGCACGCGCATGCGCTGACGATCGTCGAACCCGTGACGGTGCCGACCGAACTGACGTTCGTGACGCTCGCCGCGCGGCGCGACGAGCCGGCGATCGCGGCCGCGCTGCGGCTGATCGAAGCGCAGTGGGCGATATGAGCGTGGCTGATGTCGAGGTGACCGGTTGCGCAGCGGGTTTCGGTGCCTGATGCCTGCCGCGGATCGCCATCGCGGGCGAAATCGCCGCCGAGCCCGCCCCGCCCCGCGTCGCGTCGCCGCGCCCCGTCCGCTCGTCACGCCACCATCGCAGGCTTTTTGCTAGATTGTGCGTTCGCACACCGCGAGACCCCGATTGAAGGAGACCCGCATGGCCCG